>JAZQJN010000153.1:0-6593 GCA_045541655.1 Acutalibacteraceae bacterium | reverse complement strand
TCATCCCATCAAATCAACTCCCTCTCCAAAATCCTTGAGGATTTAGAGAAAAAAGCCAATGATGGTGTTTTGTATAAATCCTATCTTACAGAGGAGATCTCTCGCCTTTCGGGAATGCTTTATCCCGACGTAGATAACACTCTCTACCAAAAAGTCGCCCATAATATGTCGGTAGCGGAACTTGTTAAAACCAGGGATTCCCTTGCAAAACAACTTGACAAGGTTTATCCCCTTTCCCCTCAACTCGATGTAAAAAAAGAGGACACTAATAAAAAACCTCTTAATCAAAATTATTGTATCTAATAAAAATAAGGAGATTTTATTATGAGTTTTGAAAATATTAAACTTGAAAAAGGTATGTATAACGTTCGCGGAGGTATTACCGCCGCTCTTGAAAGCATTGACCCTTCAGAAAACTACAAAGGCACTGAACTTGAAGGTTTGGATGCTTATCAACGCCAATTAAAGCGTTTCGATATTAAGGTAGCAGGTTCTAATTCTGACGTAATTGAAAAATTCTTTTCTACCACCGATTCTGCTGCCCTCTTCCCCGAATATATTGCCCGTGCAGTTCACACTGGTATTACCGAAGAAAATGTTCTCAAAGACATTGTTGCTACAACCACCCACATCAACGGTATGGACTATCGTAGCATTACAAGCGACCCTTCCAACAGCCAAAAGGAACTCAAGGAGGTTGCAGAGGGTGAAGCCATTCCTGAAACCACTATCGATACCAGCGACAAACTTGTCACCCTCAAAAAAAGAGGCAGAATGTTAGTAGCATCCTACGAGGCACTTAAATTCCAACGCCTTGATCTCTTCACCATTACCCTTAAACAAATCGGTTCATATATTGCAAGACAACAATTCACTGATGCTACACTTGAACTCTTTACTGATATCTCCGCTAAAGACATTGCAGGTGAAGCCCTTGCATTTGGTGATTTAATTACCCTTTGGAACAGTTTATATCCCTATAATCTTAACACTATTATTGCTTCTCCCGAAGCACTTAAGGACATTATTCTCCTTCCTGAATTCCAAAATGCAAATAACGGTTTCAACTTTGCCGGTACCGGTAAATTAGATAAGCCAATGGGTGCAAAACTATTACGTGCCCACAACCTTAGCGGAAAGTCTTTGATTGCTTTTGACAAGAACTACGCTTTGGAAATGATTATTGCCAGTGACGTTTCGGTTGACTACGACCGTATTATCGACCGTCAACTTGAACGTGCAGCCATTACTTCTATTGCAGGTTTCTCTAAAATCTTTAATGACTCCATTACAAGACTTGTTATTTAATACTTTTTTCGAGGTGATATAAAATGGATATTATTTCCGTTTTTGAACATTTCAAAATTTTAGCCGGAATTCAAGAAGAATCCGATGATGTTTCCAGATATATGCCTATTTGTGCCGTATCTCTTGCCACGGTTTGTTCCAAACTTTCTCCTGATATTGACACCTCCACTTCGGGGATGCTTATCGTTGCCGCTGCTGCAGCAGATGCTTATTATCATTATATTTTAACCAATGCGGCAAACGATGGAGATGCCTCCTTTTCCGCAGGGGATATCAAAGTGAATAAAAGTTGTTCCTCCGCTATAAATTCTGCCAAGGAAATCAGAGATAATAGTTTTAAAGCTATTTTTCATCTCTTTGCCGACAATTCCTTTGACTTCAGAACGATAAAGGAAGAGGATTTGGCATAATATGAACTACAGTGATATTATTAAAAAATATATTGATGAATTTGGTTCATCAGTTCAATACACCCAGGATGGGAAAATTTTCACTTCACGATACAAGGCATTTATTCAACCTCTGAGATACAAAAACAAAATGTATTTAGATGGTAAGCACTCCGAAATAGGATATATTGATACCTCTTATTATTTATATTTAGGCCCTGCCAACGTGGATGTGTGTAACAATTCTCTGCCCTCTCGCCTCAAATTTGAGGATAACCTTTATAGTTTCACCCATGCTGAAGCTATTAGGTTGGGACAAAATAAATTGTATATCTGGGCAATTATTCGCCGCTCATTCAACAACTAAAATACAGGATGTGATGTGTTTATGACAGGTCCCTGCTTAATGATTAACTATTTTGCTTCCCGCTTTTCAAACTCCTCCGATTTTAAAGACGTTTCCTTTGTTTTAAGCTACACCGATATGGTGAAGAATTCTCCCCTGCCCGACCCTACCGTTTCGGTAGGTGTCACTAAATTCACCGACCAAAGAGTTCCTCCCGTTTACGCCGATGACGATACAACCCTTCTCTACAATCGCATCGCTAAAACAAGAATGTGTTTTAACATTTATGTCCCCGTTAAGACAATGGGCCTCACCGCCTTTGATATTTTTTATCGTATGTGTAATTATCTTATGGAAGAAGAAAGAAGTTTTGTTGTTACAGGTGTGGGATGTAATGAAATAAAATTCTCCCGGGATGAAGGTGCTTTGTTGCTTAAAACCTGGGCGGATGTTGAAGAAACTTGTATTGAACAAGAGGGAAGCGGACTAACCGAATAAATCAGCACAGGCATAAATAATACGCCAAAAAGAAAAGGCCCTGTCCCAAATTGGGACAGGGCTGAATTTATATTTTATTATTCTTTGCCTTCGTACTTCGTAACCCCTATGACCTTACCGTCTTTAAGATAAACCCTTGGTACACGCTTACCCACAAGACAAACGATTTCATAGTTAATGGTATCACATAGAGAGGCAATCTCATCAACGGGGAGAAAGGCATCATTATCCCTTCCGAAGACGGTGGCAATACTACCCCTTTTTACATTCTCAATGCCCGACACGTCAAGCATAAGTTGGTCCATACATATCCTACCAACGATAGGTGCTTTTTTACCGTTTATAAGCATATATCCCTCCCTGCTGAGTGAACGGGGATATCCATCGGCATACCCGATACACACGGTGGCGATTTTCATATCCTTCTCAGCAACAAAGGTTCTGCCGTAACTTACCGACTGACCTTTTTTCAGTTCCTTTACCATAGACACAACCGTCTTGACCGACATTGCAGGTTTGATATCTACATAATCGGCGGTTTCTTTGGAAGGATAAAGTCCGTAGAGCAGAATACCCTCCCTCACCGCATCAAGATGAGCACCTTTGACCGTTAATGAACCTGCGGAATTACAACAGTGTTTCGTCTGGAACTTGAAACCTAAATTTTCGATTTTCTTTACCGCTTCAGCAAAACTTTCAAACTGTTTTGCGGAATACTTTCCATCCTCATCCCCGTCAAAATCCGCCGAGGGGAAGTGGGTGAATATGCCCTTTACGTCAAGTCCCTCAAGATTGCAAACTGAATAAACCTCATTTGCAAAATCGGGTTCGGATATATCAAAACCAAGACGCCCCATTCCTGTGTCAAGTTTGATATGTGCCATCACCTTTACCCCGTTTTTAAGGGCATTTAGTGATAATTCTTCGGCATAATCTTTGCTATATACAGTCTGGATAAACCCGTCATCACAAAGTTCCTTCGCAAACTCGCAGGGGGTATATCCTAAAATGAGAACGGGACAATCAATTCCAAAGGAGCGAAGTTCCTCCGCTTCTGCAAGGCAGGAAACCGCAAAAAAGTTTACCCCTTCATCCTTAAGTGCAGAGGCAACCTTTGAAACACCGTGACCGTAGGCATCCGCCTTGACCACAGCGATAATATTCGATTTTTCATCCACCTTATCTCTCAAAGAGCGATAGTTGTGGCATATTGCAGAAAGGTCGATTTCCGCCCAAGTCCTGCGAAAGAAGTTGTCCTTCACGGCACAATACCTCACATATAAAAGTTAATTTGATTTTACCATTATATTTTATAAAATGCAATAGTAACTGATATTTTTCTTTTGTTATATATATATTCAGTTTTATAAAAAACAATAACGGCCTCCCTTGCCTAAAGGGAGGGGGACCGCGAAGCGGTGGAGGGGTACAAAAACCACCGTCCACAATAGAGGGCGGTGGTTTTAGTCCATCTATAAGTTCAACAATTTAATATCAAATCTACCGTTTTGTTTAAAATATCCCAAATTAAATATTTCTCCATTATGCTTCTTATTCCACAACTCTGCAACAGTTTTTAATTCCTCTGCAGTTATAAGCAATATTTGAGTGTCATTATTCAAAGAATAATCCACACATTCTTGCACACTTTGGGGAGTGAATTCCGGAGCAACAACCATAAACACTACAACATCTTTATCAGACGTTTTTATATACCTATCAAATTGTTGAATGTGATCTTTTAAATTAACTGCGGTTTCTTTCGATTTATTATCCCACATTATATACTTATCTTTAAAGGATAATTTCCCGTCAGGATGTTCAGTGCCTGTTAATGTTAAAGGTTTATTCATCAACATTTTTTCAAAGATATAGTTAGTGGCATCCTCAAAATAATGTTCACATTGCAAATCTTTTTCAATAATGTTATTTGAACGCAAAAATTTCAAATCTCTTTTTGCCAACTCATTATATACAGAAACAAACCTTTCTCTATTATCTTCAGTTTTTAATTCAATACGTCGAACTGAATCGTAATAATTCAAAATTCTTTCGATTAATGTGTTTTTTGCTCCTGAAACAATCAACCCTAAATCTCCACACCAGTTAGAGAGCGTGGAGCCATCCATTCCATCTCGAGGGGAAAAACCGCCTATTAAATTTGAGGGTTTAATTGCCTTTTGTATTACGCTTTTCAATTCTTGAACAGTTGGATTATATGAAAGATCAATATTTGCAGTTTCATAATAGAAACTTGCTTTTTTCACAATATCTAAAAGATATTGTTTATTAGTTTTCTTTACAACATATTCAATCATTTTTTCATATCCATAGGAACGGATTTCAATTCCATAGTAACTACGAAGTTGAACAGCAATGTCATCGGGAATCATATCACATAAAACACCGTCTGAATTTTTTATACACACAAGCAAACCTTTTGCCTGTAACAAACGTCTTGCTAAATCAATATCATCAAATGTATGTAACACATTTCCAAAGTTAGGAAATCTTCCTGACTTTGCTTCTAAAATCTGTTGTTCTCTAATGGATATTGAAAGGTATTTTCTTAACGCTTCTAACAGATTCTTTTCATCTATAGAAATATCATCATTTAATGCCCAAGCAGTATCAAGCATGTGCTTAAAAAGGGCTAAATCTTTCGAAATCTTGTTTATATCAAAATTGTTTGATTCATCAATTATGTTTTTTTCATAATTAAGAATAGCAGTATCTGTATCTTTACAAGGTGAAATAAAGTCGTCTTGATCAAGCAAATAATCTCGTAGCAAAATAGGAGCAATTATTCTGACTGCTCTGTTATTATCAAGTTTCAATTCTTCTAACCGATTTGAAATATTTTCATATGAGGTATATTGTTTTTCGGTTTTAATTAAAAATTTCTTAATTTCTGCGAGTTCTAATCGCCTATAGTCAGCAACATATGCAGACGCAATTCTTTTTGCGATTGTAATATTCGGTACTTGTTCTACAAATTCAATAAATTTCATAATATCACCTCAAGATAATACTAACATATAATTAATTATTTTTCAATAATATAAAACCTTATTAGCTAAAAAAGAAAAATTTGTATCCCTCCACCGCTACGCGGTCCCCCTCCCTTTAGGCAAGGGAGCCCATTGCAGATTACATCCCAAGCGGGCCCCCTTGCCTAAAGGGGGCTGGCAAAACCGCAGGTTTTGACTGGGGGATACTTAATATTTAATAACTTCTCTTACGCATCGGTCAATATATTCACATACCTCATAAAAATTTTTATTGACTTCAATATTTGGAATACGAATAACGGTCAGATCTCTTTCCTCAATTTTTTCAGTTCTGATTTTGTCTTTTAATAGTCCTTTTTCTTCATAATGTTGTGAACCGTCAAGTTCTATTATTATTCTTGCTTCGTGGCAATAGAAATCTACAATATAATTATCTATCACCTTTTGCCTTAAAAAACGAATAGGATAAGAACGCAAAAATTCATACCATAGATGGCGTTCTTCTTTTGTCATATTCTTACGAAGAATTCTTGCATTCTTCGTGAGTTTAGAATTATGTTTGCGTTCCATTTTATCCCTCCACCGCTTCGCGGTCCCCCTCCCTTTAGGCAAGGGAGGCCGTTTATGTTTCACCTACTCTTTAATTATCACATCAAAAATTTCTTTCATTCTTTCATCGTTTCCCGAAACATAAAGATAGCCGAACAGTGCTTCAAGTCCCGTGGCAGAATGATACTGTGCCAGGGTGGCTTTTTTGGGGGATCGTGGAGTATGAGCATTCCTCCCCCTTTTGTAAACCGCTATCTCATCCTCGGTGAGTATCGGCTCAATTTTTTTATATGCCTCCGATTGAAAAACCGCGTTGATTTTTTCCACCGACATAAGATGCAAATCTCCGTTTGGTCGGTTGGCGGCGGTGAGTATATATTCTTTAACCATAAGGTTATAAACCCCATCACCAATAAAGGCAAGGGCAAGGGGACTAAACTCTTTTGGATTTTCGGCGGCATTTTTTAGTATCATATAATATCCTCTTTTCTT
>JAZQJN010000152.1:0-4438 GCA_045541655.1 Acutalibacteraceae bacterium | reverse complement strand
CTTGGCAAAACCAAAGGCGGTTTTTTCGGCGATGGTGGATATAGTACCTGCTTTAAACACGTTTTCTCTGCCGAACAAGGTTTCGGTGTATTGATGTATTCTGCTTTGCACCTCACCCGAGAAGTTAAGGTCAATATCGGGAACCTTATCGCCCTTAAATCCAAGGAAGGTTTCAAAGGGAATATCGTGTCCGTCGCGGTTATAGGGTGTTCCGCAGTTAGGGCAGTTCTTTTCGGGCAGATCAAATCCTGAACCGACACTGCCGTCGGTGATAAATTCACTGTTATGACAGCTAGGGCAAATGTAGTGGGGGCAAAGGGGATTAACCTCCGAAATACCCGCCATTGTAGCAACGAAGGAGGAACCAACCGAACCACGGGAACCAACAAGATATCCAAGTCGGTTAGATTCGGCAACCAGTTTTTGTGCCGATACGTACATAACCGAGAATCCGTTAGAAATAATTGAATCAAGTTCCTTTTTAAGTCGGGCTTCTACAATTTCGGGCATAGGGTCGCCGTAGGTTTCTTTTGCTCTTGCCCAAACCGTTTCGGTAAGAATATCATCCGAACCGGGGATATCGGGAGGAAAACTGCCTTCGGGAATGGGGATAATATCCTCCACCATATCGGCAATACGGTTAGGTGCATGAATAACAACCTCTCTTGCGGTTTCTTTATCAAGATAGGGGAACTCATCCAGCATCTGACGGGTGGTGCGATAGAAAAGGGCGGGTTGGTGGTCAAAATCTTTGAATTTTTGACCTGCCAAAAGCACCTTACGGTAAATACCGTCACTTTCTTCGCAGAAATGAACGTCACCGGTGGCAACAACGGGAATACCGAGTTTTTTACCGATTTCGATAATTTTTATATTTATCTTTTCCAGATCACGCATGGTATTAAGGCGTTCGTATTTTTTGAGTTGCTTTTCGTTCATATCCTCTTTGCGGAGGGTAAAAGCGTTATTACCTGCGGGTTGAATTTCTAAATAATCATAGAATTTCGCAAGGTTACAAAGTTCCTCATCCGATTTACCCTGTGCTACCGCCTCGGCAAATTCACCCTCAATACAGGCACTGCCGAAGATAAGACCTTCTCTGTGCTCAATAAGGTCTGACATGGTCATAAGGGGGCGGATATGGAAACTGTCAATATGGGATTTAGATATGAGTTTATACAGATTTTTAAGTCCTGTATAGTTTTTTGCGATAATGATAAAGTGATAACGCTCAATGGACTTTTTATCGGCAATAACCGAGGGGTGATGATCATCGTGGATCATATATGCCTCAACGCCGTAGAGGATTTTCATCTCTCCGCCGTCTTTGCGAATACCTTTAACGGTATCGGCAGCAAGGGGGAAGGACTGAACAACACCGTGGTCGGTAATGGCGATGGCTTTGTGTCCGTAACTGTGGGCCTTTTTAATAAGGGTAGCAACGTCGGATACCGCATCCTTCATAGACATTTTGGTATGGAGATGCAGTTCTACACGCTTTTCGGGTTCATCATCGGTCATAACGTATTCCTGAAGGGTGGAAAGGGAATAAACCTGCATAACGTTATCGTGGAAATATTCATCAAAAATGATTTTACCCGATGCTAAAAGACAAGCACCCTTTTTGAGTTTTTTCTCAATAAGAGGGAAGGCGGGGTCCGCCTTTTCTATCATAAAAGAAAGGGTATAAGAACCGGTGTTATCGGTGATATAAACTTTATAGCGGAAGGAACGCTTGTCCCTTGTTTCTTTTTCTTCAATAGAAAACACCTTACCCCAGATAACGTTGGAACCGTCTTCGGGGGTAACTTCGCAAATAGGTGTGGGCTTTTTGGTGATTTTTCTACCCATAATAACCGCTGCCGATTCAAGATAAACGGGGAGTCCATCCTTAGGAACACCCGTAAATTTTGGCTTTTTCTCTTCTTTTACAACGGGTTTTGCCATTTGGATTTTTTCCATTTTGGCGGCCATTTCTTCTTCAGAAAATCCGGTTTTACCGTTATAGTTTATTTCGCAAGCAAATCCAAAGGCGTTGAATATCTCATCACCTAAAACCTCGTTAAAGGAGGTGGCCTCAATACTGTCAAGACCGCCTTTTTTTATGGTGATTGTAATTGCTTTTTCGGAAACACTAACCGCAGAATCATCAAAGAATCCCTTAATCATAGGGAATTCGGAAAGGATATCGGCAATTATCCTTTCTACCGTTTCGGCGGTGAAAAGATGGGATGGTAAATGTTTTATAATGAATACCTTTTTAAGGTTCAATGCTTCTTTAATACTGTTTGAAAGAGATGTTATATCCTCACCGAAAACAGGTTCTAAAAGGTTTAATTCCACCTTCATTGTACGGGCAACCTGGTCGCAGGTAATACCCGCAACCTGGCTGATTTTTATAATATTGTTTACCGACTGAATGTCTATGTAATCACCAAAACATTCAGGGAATTTAAGATCGCTCATACTTTTCAATTTCCTCCATAAGGGCAGAGAACAACATATCTTCCGATACTTTTCTGATTACTTCGCCCTTTTTGAATACTACACCGCAACCGTCTCCGCCTGCAATACCTAAGTCGGCTTCCTTTGCTTCGCCGGGGCCGTTAACGATACAACCCATTATAGCAACCTTGATGTCCAAATCGTGGGACAAAAGTGCCTCTTCGACCCTGTTTGCAAGACCAATTAAGTCAATCTGAGTTCTTCCGCAGGTGGGGCAGGATACTATCTCAACGCCACCCTTGCGAAGACCTAATACCTTAAGTAGGGTCTTGGCGGTTTCTACCTCTTTAACGGGATTGGCTGTAAGGGAGACACGGATGGTGTTACCTATTCCGTTAAGCAAAAGTCCTCCGATACCTGCACTTGATTTAATGATACCCGAACGTTCGGTACCTGCCTCGGTGACACCTAAATGCAGGGGATAATCTGTGTTTTGTGAAAGCAAGATATTTGCTTTGTAATTCTCCTGAACGTTGGATGATTTTACCGATAAAACTATATCGTTAAAATCAAATTTTTCAAGCATCCTTGCGTTTTTAATTGCACTTTCGGCAAGGGCCTCGGCACAGGGATGACCGTACTTATTCAGAACGTCTTTTTCGCAGGAACCGGAATTAATACCTATTCTGATAGGAATGTTTTTATTTCTGCAAGCATCTGCCACCGCCTTAATTCGGTCGGCAGAACCGATGTTACCGGGATTTATTCTAACCTTATCTACTCCAGCGGCAACACATTCAATGGCGAGTCGCCAGTCGAAATGGATATCGCACACAATGGGAACTTTAACCGCATTTTTAAGTGCATCAATAAGTTTTACCGCAGACATATCGGGGACTGCGGCACGGATAATTTCACATCCCGCATTTTCAAGGGCTATTGCCTGCTTGACGCTACCCTCAATGTCGTGGGCGGGGATGTTAAGCATGGATTGCACCGAAATAGGGGCATCTCCGCCTATTTTAACATTTCCTGCTGTAACCTGTCTTGTCAATGTCAATCCATCCTTTCCTTAATAATCGGTTTTATGTATGGGAAGATTTATAGATACCGTTGTGCCGACGTGTTCGGTACTGGCAATATCTAAAAGTCCCTTATGATTTTCAATAATTTCGTTAGCCACCGCAAGGCCGATACCTGAACCTCTGGTGGAATTTTTTGCTTTAAAGAATTTTTGTTTAACGTGTTCCAGATCCTCGGCAGGGATACCCTTACCATTGTCGCTTATCATAATCTGGATATGTCCGCCATTGACAGAGGCATCAATGACGATGGTGCCTCCCTCGGGGGTGTATTTAATGGCGTTATCAATAATATTCATAAACACCTGTTGAAGTCTTATGGGGTCGCCCATAACGGGAGGAATGTTGTTGGGTTCGGTAAAGTCGATTTTAATGTCGTTTCGTTTGGCGGTATCGGTAAGGGTAAGTACCGCTTCTGAAAGTTCCGCCACCACGTCACAAAGTTCCATATTGTAGGAAAAATGTCCGCTTTGAAGTCGGGAAAAGTCGAGCAAATCCTCAACAATAACCGAAAGACGTTCCGCCTCACCTATCATAACGTCGATACCCTTTTTAGTAATTTCAGGGTCATCAAGGGAGGAAAGCACCGTTTCACCCCATCCCTTAATGGCTGTTAGGGGAGTGCGGAGTTCGTGGGATACCGATGAAATAAATTCGTTCTTCATTTTTTCGGTAGAGCCAAGTTCTCCCGCCATATAGTTGATGGTATCGCAAAGCATACCAACCTCATCCTCACGGTTTTCAGAGTTGATGCGGGCATCAAAATCACCGAGAGCAATTTGACGGGCTGTGTCGCTTATGTTTCTCAGAGGAACGATAATTGATCTAACAAAATATGAACCGGATATAGTAACAAGTAAGAAAAGCAAAGCACCAATAGCAATAATAATGGCTATTTGCAAGTACATATG
>JAZQJN010000151.1:0-5770 GCA_045541655.1 Acutalibacteraceae bacterium | reverse complement strand
TCAAGAGCATGACCCATATGGAGTTTACCGGTGATGTTGGGTGGGGGCATCACGATAGTATAAGGTTTTTTAGAACGGTCGGGTTCACTGTGGAAATAACCGTTATTTTGCCAAAAATCATAAAGACGGCTTTCAACCGATTTTGGCTCATAAGTTTTTTCAAGTTGTTTTGCCATGGATTTATATCATCCTTTCAATGTGTAGATTGGAATTATATAAAATAAATTATAACCTTTTTAAAACAAAGATAAGTCTTTGAGTTGTGTCTTTTGGAGGGTCAAAGGACATATCCTCATAAACCGCCACCTGTTCGAAACAGTTTCTTTTAAAGATTTCGGATAATTGATCCTCGGTGTATGCCCTTTCAACAAAGTTTTCGGTAGATAGGGAGTATCTTCCGTCATCATCCTGTGAAAAAATATCCAAAGATATAGAAACCTTCAATTCATCATCGCAAACACCGTTTTGCCAGACACAGTAAACCTCATCCATATCCCTTACGAAGGTAGCACCGGATAAAATCTCCCTGTGTTTATAGGGGGTGTTTACGTCAAAGATAAATAACCCACCCGGTTCAATAAAAAATTTAAGACGGTTAAATACTTTCTCAAGATTTTTAATGTCGGTTATGTGGTTTAGACAGTCAAGGGTAGATATTGCACCCTCTGCAGTGCCGTAGAGGTCAAGTTCAGATATATCCTGACAAAGGAGCAGGGGATTAAGTCCCATTTCCAACGCCTTGTTTCGTGCCTCGGTGAGCATTAAGGGAGAGTTGTCCACCCCTATAACGTCAACCCCCATTTTCATAATTTCAAAGGATAACGTTCCCGTGCCACACCCGAGGTCGATAATGTCGGAAGGTTTTCTTTTGTGCTTTTCAAACAGTGATAAAATATATTCAGCCCTTTTTTTATAATCAACGTCCTGCATAAGACGGTCATAGGATAGGGCAAAACTTGCGTAATTACTCATAATATCACCTAATTGTTTTTGAGAAGGGACATAACTTCCGCACGGGTTCTTGCATCCGATTTCATAACACCGCGGAGAGCGGAGGTCTGAGTTTTAGAACCTGCTGCACGGGCACCTCTCATTGTCATACATAGATGCTCCGCCTCAATAACCACCGCAACGCCAAGGGGTTCGAGATGTTCCTCCAAAAAGTCGGCAACCTGAGAGGTTAATCTCTCTTGCAGTTGAGGTGTTTTTGCAAAGGAACTGACAATTCGGGCAAGTTTAGAAAGACCTATAACCTTACCGCCCTTGGGAATATAGGCAATATGTGCCACGCCCATAAAGGGAATAAGATGATGTTCACACATAGAGTAGAGGGGAATATCCCTAACAATAACCATCTCGTCATTGTCTTGCTCGTGGAAAAATTTAAGATGTTTGGTAGGGTCATCGTGAAGACCGCTGAAAATATCGGCATACATTTCGGCAACCCTTTTTGGAGTTTCAACCAAACCCTCGCGGTCGGGGTCATCACCGATAGCAATAAGTATCTCTCTAACGGCGGCTTCAATACGCTTTTTATCCAATGTTATCCCTCCAAAGCATAATTACAATCATTATACCATCAACTTACCCTTTTTGCAAGATGTTTTGATGTAATATATCGCTAAAATCCAACAATAAATATCCCCAAGTATGTGGTTTTTGTTATATAAAAAAGGGACGATGTAGGGCGCCCTCAGATAGGGAAGAATCGGTTTTGAAACCACCTTTTCCGCCCATGCACAACGAAAAAATCCCGTAATGCGTCAGCATTGCGGGATTTTTGTTGTTGCGCCTGAACGAAAAATCTGTGTCTCAAAACTGCCTTTGGCACTTTAAACCGGCGCAGTTTGGATGCAAGTCAAGGCAAAAAGCGCAGGCATCCTGACGGATGGCGAGCATTTTTAACGTAGAATTGCGCCGAAATGCACCGTTTTAAAGCGAATATTCCCTAACTGAGGGTGCCCTAAGCATCGTCCCTTTATATTTTGGAATTTCGTTTCTTTCAAGATATGCGGCATAACTTTTTTAGTGTACCAACATCAATTCTTTGGCAACTGCATCGTTTTGCTCACATAATTTGATTCTTTGTATGCTGTATCTTATTTGGTCATATCAACGCTCAAAACAGATTCATTGGCTTCTGCAAGTTTTTCCATCAGCAATCCAGCACAGGCAACGTCAAGCATACCCGTACCTATAATTTGAGCATAAATACGATCTTTGGGATTAGTGCGTGCCTGAGCTTTGCCGGCAAGCACATCAGGAATGATAATGTCAAATGAATTTTCTGTGATTTCGCCCATTTCAGCAAGTTCTTTCACGTTTCCGCGGTGAAGCGATTGTCCCACTTGGTCAACAGCGATTTTGTCAGCTTTGCGAACAACGTCAAAAGAAGTTTCGCGGAATGAACCCATTGTCATAACCAAACCGCCTTCTTTTACCCATGGTTCTTCAACCAAATCGGCGTTGGCATTTGTTACTGTAATGATAACGTCGGCACCGCGGCATCCTTCTTCGTTGTTGGCACATTTCACAAATTTAAAAGGTGCGTCAGGGAAACGAGCAATAAAGTTATCCTTGGCTTGCTCACTGATATCGCAAAGGCGAACTTCTTTGATATCCACTGTTTTGGACATACAAAGCAAACTGTAATACGCCATCAAACCGGTGCCGATGAAGCATACCACGTCGGTTGAAGATGCCAATAATTTTGCCATAATGGCGGGTTGAGCGCCGGTACGTGCATCGTTAATGAAGTCGCCACTGACGACCGCCTTTAAAATACCGGTGCGAGGATCGGTGAGGATAACGTTTGCCTTAATATAGGGAAGTCCCAGTTCTTTGTTGGAATCGTAGCCACCAACCAATTTGATTCCTGCGGTATCCATCGGTGCTATATAAGCAGGCATAGAGTTAAACCAACCGTCAACGCCTAAGGTTGACATATCGGTTGTGATTTTGTTGGGCATAACGACGTTTCCTTCGCCATACCAACGCCACGTTTTTTCGCAAACGTCAATAACGTCATCAATAGTAAGGTGTTTTTTGACGGTTTCTTCACCGACAATCAAAGCATTTTGAACCATTTCAAATCCCTCATTTTCATTATATATTAAGTATGCTTTTATTATAAACTTGACAGAAAAGATAGTCAAGAAAAAATATCCATTTTGCAGTGTGCTTTTAAAGAATAACATTATTAGAAATTCTTGATTTTTTCACAACATCACCGCATTGGGGATATTATATCATAAAAGCGTAAATAAATCAATGCAAAACCAAAATTTTTTTATTAGTTAATCTATTTTGAACCAAGCGACTATCGTGTGGTTTTCGTTGCACAAAAAACGACCTCTCTTTTAGAAAGGCCGTTTAAGTAAGATAATATTTACTCTTCTATAGGAAACTTATTGATTTTATTCACCGAATACTGCAAAACCAATAATGCATCGGTGGCGGCAACACCTACTTTACCATCAACATCACCTGCGATAATTTGTTCTTCGGTAAAATCAATTTTATCAACCGAAAATTGCAAAACTAAAAGTGCGTCGGTGGCATCAATATCCTTATCGCTGTCAACATCACCAAAAACTATAGTTGGTTCAATTAAACTGTAATGAATTGTGGCGTTCGTGATAGATTGATTATAATCATCAATATAAATTTTCGACCAGTCGGTTTCACTGCCTCCATAGTAAACATCGGTTAAACTATCGCAACCGAAGAATGCTTCGTAACCGATATTTATAACACTGCTTGGAATTGTAATACTTGCAAGATTTGAACAATAATAAAATACACATCCACCAATACTTGTAACGCCCTTTGGAATGGTAATGGCTGTAAGTTCAGTACAACCAGAAAACGCATATTCGCCAATACTTTTAACATTGTCTCCCATTATTACGTTTGTAAGTTTTGTGCAATCATAAAACGCATAACAGCCAATGCTTGTAACACCGTTGCCTATAGTAACGTTTGTAAGTCCAATGCAACCCTCGAAAACGCTGTCTCCAACACTTTTAATACTGTCTGCAATGTTTATTGAAGTAAGGTTTTCGCAATACGAGAACGCACCATCTAAAATTGTTATAGCACCATCTCGAGTGGTGATAGTTCCGGAAACTGTTTCATTTGCCTTCACTAAATAGTTGCCAATATATAAAACTCCATTTATCCAATTGCTTGAATTGTTGTAATATGCAGTATTGCTGAATGCATCTTCACCGATATATGTAATACCATCGTGAATATTTATAGTTGAAAGTTCTGAACAATCCTGAAAAGCACTCCGTTCAATATTTGTAACGCTGTTTGGAATGGTAATACTTGTAAGGCCTATGCAACCATAAAACGCCTCATAACCAATACTTTTAACGGTGTTGGGGATTTTAATACTTGTAATATCTTCGCAATAAATAAACGCATAATCTAAAATTGCTATGGTACCTTCACGAATAGTACATACCGTGGGAGCGTAGCCATTAGTTTCCACTAAATAATTGCCGATATACAAAATACCGTCTATCCAGTTGTTTTCGTTGTTGTAATAAGCGGTATTGAAAAAAGCGTAACCGCCTAAATACTCGATGTTATCGTGAAGAGATATATTTGCAAGGCCTTCACAATCTGAGAAGGCGTATTCTCCGATGCTTGAAACACTGTCAGGAATGGTAATGCTTTTAAGACCTGAACAACCTCCGAAGGCATTTTGACCAATACCTACAACACTGCCGTCAGTAGGAATAACACTGCTTTTACATCCAACAATTATCTCTTTTGTTTCTTTTTCGATTATACAATTTCCTTTGCTTAAATAAATAGGATTATTATCATCAACGGTAATGTTTGAAATTCCGGTACAACCTCTGAAGGATTCATTATCAATATATATAACACTGCTTGGAATGGTTATACTTGTAATGGCTGTACAATTTTCAAAGGCGAGCCATCCAATATATGCAACGGGATATCCTCCCAACGTTGAAGGGATGATAACATTCCCGCTGATGGAGGGATTTACAGAAAAAATGGTTACTTCTTCATCGATAATTTCATAGGTATAATACCCATAGGTATATTCCTCCGCGCTTGCGATGAGGGATATGGGTTGTAAACATATTACCATAACAACCGATAAAATAATTGACAATGCAATTTTCATAATATTTTTCCTCCCAAGATTAAGCCTCGTTTAAGGTGTAAATAAATTCTATCACATTAATGAAAAAAATTCAATACGTACATAAACCAAATAAAAAATGGCAACCCGAAAACGGAGTTGCCAAAATTTATTATAAGTTTAGAGGTCATCCGCATCCTGCACGGGACGGGAAAAATCGATAGGTTTTCCTGTGTAACTGCCCAAAACATCGGTTTGACTGGGTGGCTCGGTAACCATACCTGCACGAATGGTTGGAAGTCGGTCCTTAAAACGACTATCCCTGATTTTCTTATTCCTGTTGTTGCTATTACCGAATTTAATCAAGCATATCAACTCCTTTCACTAGTATTTTTTCGCAAAGTGAGGGAGATTATCCAAAAAATTAAAACCGCCGAAAAATCAGCGGTTTTAAATAACAAATAAACTTAATTATTCTGCATCAACAGAGGGTGCTTGAACGGTGGGGATGTTTTGTTTAAGGGAAGAACGGGTCTTTCTTAAATCAGTAAGATTTTGAGTGAGTTCTTCATCAGCACGTTTCATAAGATCGTTAACAAAATCTTGAGCGGCACGACGCATATCGGTACAACGAGCTTGTGTTTT
>JAZQJN010000150.1:0-2900 GCA_045541655.1 Acutalibacteraceae bacterium | reverse complement strand
CATTTATATTACCTCCAAAAGAATACTTTGAGTGATTATACCATATTTCAACATTTTTTGCAATAGAAATAAACAGTTTAGTTATCGAGATAATTTTTAAGAAATTCAAGGGCCATTTTATAGGATTCAAATCCCAAACCTGCAAAACGCCCGATACAGGCAATCCCTGCATAAGAAACCTGCCTGAATGCCTCTCTTTCGGAAGGTTCGCTCAAATGCACCTCAACCGCAGGGATACCTACCGCCTTAAGAGCGTCTAAAATGGCGACACTTGTGTGGGTGTAGGCGGCAGGATTAATAATAATGCCGTCAAAAATATTGTATGCTTCTTGGATTTTATCAACCAAAACGCCCTCGTGATTGGACTGAAAAACCTCTATCTCAATACCCGATTCTTTAGCCCAAAATTCAAGTTGATTTTCTAAATCGGAGTAGGTTTTTTGGCCATAAATATCGGGTTCTCTGATGCCTAACATATTAAGATTAGGACCGTTAAGAATTAAAACTTTCATTTAAGATACTCCTTTACCGCATCTATAATAGTTTTTGCCGTTTCGGTGGGTGTGTCGCACAATTTCACCTTAATATCGGCTGTTTCTTCATATAAGGGAAGACGTTCTTTATACATTTTTTCAAGGGTAGATAAATCTTTTGAAAGAGGTCTGCCGTCGGTATCAAGGGTGGATATATCACTTTCAATAAATACTACCACCGAGTTTGCCTTAATAATATTGCGATTTTCCCTGCGGAGTACAGCACCGCCACCGGTGGCAATAACCTGACTTTTTTCTTTGCAGATATCAAAACAAATATCCGCCTCAATATCGCGGAAATACCCTTCTCCTTTTTCCTTGAAAATGGTGGGGATGTCGGTGCCTTCTTTTTCCACAATAAGTGCGTCAATATCTCTTAAAGGACGGTTTTCCAACCTTGATATTTCCTTTGCAAGGGTGGATTTACCGCATCCCGGCATACCGATAAGGGTGATATTTACCGAATTGTATTTCAGGGTGGATAACGCCGTTTTTACAGTATCTTCAGAGATCAATTTTCCTAAAAATTTCTCACCGCTTTTAACGCCTTGAACGGTGAGCATATATATACCACCACAGTTCGGAATGCCTAATTTTTCTGCATCAAGCAAAAGGCGGGTGCGATAAGGATTGTATATCATATCAAATACGCCCTTTAGGGATGTAAACTCTCTCAAATCTACAGCACAATCCAAAACGTTAGGATACATTCCCACAGGGGTGCAGTTTATGATAATGTCTGCATCAAAATGTTTTTCATAAAGGTTATCATAATTATCTTTGCCGTTTCGTGATATGACAACTATATCCTTTGCACTCAAATCCTTACAAACGGTCTGAGCGGTAAGGGATGCTCCACCGCTACCTAAAATAATAACCTTTTTATCCTTGATATCTATTCCTGCGTGGTTAATCATAGCAGAAAAACCTGCATAATCGGTGTTGTGTCCCACTAATCTACCGTTCTCATCCCGATAAATAGTATTCACCGCACCGATTTTTTGTGCTTCGGGGGATAGAATATTGCAGTATTTCATAACATCTTTTTTGTAGGGAATGGTAACGTTAAGCCCGTCAAAATCACCCTTTTCAAAGTAACTATCAAGGTTTTCGGGTTCAATCTCTTTTAGAGTATAAAAGTAATCCGCAAAAAGTTTGTGAAGATCGGGGGATAAACTGTGGGTAAGTTTTCTGCCTAAAAGTTGAATTTTCATTAGAATAATCCTTTATTTTTCAATGTAACTTCCAAGATACGAGAAGGTATCGCAATCATTCTCAAGTTCACAAAGAATGGTTTTAAGATTTTGATTATAGATAGATGCATCAATGTCAAAATAGAACATAAACTCAAAATTGCTACCCGATTTAGGACGGCTTTCAAGTTTGGTAAGGTTAAGACCCAAAGCGGCAAAACGAGCAATAATGGTATAAAGAGCACCGGGACGGTTGGGAAGTGTCATAACAAGAGCGGTCTTGGATGCCCCTGCATATATTTCCGGTTCTTTTGAAATACAGATAAAACGGGTGTAGTTGTTGTCGGAATTTTGAATGTTTTCATCAATAATATCAAGTCCGTAAAGGGAAGAACAGTCCTTTGAACTAATAGCGGCAACGTCGTTTCTTCCGCTTTCTGCCACCATTTTGGCTGCAACGGCGGTATTTTCACAAACCGTAACCGTAACTCCTTTAAGGGTATCAAGATATTTTGAACATTGGTCAATTGCTTGTTTGTGTGAGAATATTTCCTTTATATCCTCCTTCTTAACCCCTTTTGGAACCATAATTTTATGGTCAATGCAAAGGCGGGTACTTGCGGTAACGTAGCAGTTGTGCTTGTTCATAAGATCATAAACCGCATTAACCGAACCGGCGTTACTGTTTTCGAGGGGGAGAATACCGTATTTACAAAGACCGCTTTCTACCGCGGTAAATACCTTATCGAAGGTGGAAAAATACATAATGGTAGGATATTCAAACAAATGTGAACAAGCAATTTGAGAATAAGCACCCTCAACACCCTGACAGGCAACAATAGCACGGTTGGGCATCTCAACGGGAGGTGCAGATGCGGTCTTATCGAGTAATTCCGATAATTTAGAGGTAGGATTAATAATCTTTCTTTGATATGAACGGCTTAAATCAAATAGGGTGTTCCAAAGGGTCTTGGCATAATTCTCAAGATCTTTTGGCATACCTTCGGTAATTTGATTTATAATTTCTCTTTCTCTTGCAGAGTTAAAAACGGGCATATCGTTCTTAACCTTATACTCTGCAACACGACGGGATGCATCCATTCTTTTTTTGAAAAGGTCTGCAAGTTCCCCATCAATTTTATCAATTTCATTTCTTAAATCTTTAATATCCATA
>JAZQJN010000149.1:0-7448 GCA_045541655.1 Acutalibacteraceae bacterium | reverse complement strand
AAATGTTAAAAGAGAAGGGCTTCTGTTGACATAAATATCATATTGAATAGAATATTCTTTAGTCGTTTAACTATTAGTCGATTTACTATTGAAATGAGATGAGTATATGGAAAAGAATAATGGACGTTTGTTCAAAGAACTCCTAAACAGACACCGATGTGCACATCACAGAATGGTAGAGCGGTTGGGACTGTATTATGGTCAGCCCTTTATGCTTATGACACTATTGAGAAGCGGAGAAATATCCCAAAAGGAATTATCGCGGATGATGCATAACACTCCCGCATCGGTGGCGGTATCGGTAAAGCGTATGGAAAAGGCGGGGATGCTTACTAAAACCACCGATGAAAATGATCTTAGGGTAAATAAAATTACCCTTACCGAAAAGGGAGAAGAAATGGCAGTAAAGTGTCGTGATAGTTTTTGTTTTGTAGATGAACAAATGACCAAAGGTTTTAGTGAGGAAGAATTAAAAACCTTAGAAAACTTTTACGAAAGAATGATACAAAATCTTGAAGACCTAAATGAGCAAAACGTTTAAGAAAGGAGAAAATTAAGTGAAAAAATTATTATCGTATGTAAAGCAATATAAACCTTTAGTGTTTTTTGCTTGTTTTTTTATGATAGCCGACTGTATTTGCGAACTTATTCAGCCCCTTGTTGTGGCAAAAATTGTTGACGAAGGAATAAACGGCAACGGTGGAACAGGGGATATGGGTAAGGTAATCCTTTACGGATTGCTTATGATAGGATTATCAATTCTTGGATTTATTTTAGCGGTTATAAGTGTAAGATGTGCCTCTAAAGCGGGTGTAGGATTTGCCGCCAATTTAAGGGATGGTATGTTCCGCAAGGTGCAAACCTATTCCTTTAAAAATATTGATGGTTTTTCGGTAGCATCCCTTACTACCCGAATGACAAATGACCTTACCATCATTCAGAACACATCCATTATGTGTATGAGGATGTTGATGAAAGCCCCCGTTATGTTCACCTGTTCTTTCGTGGCGGCAATTATTATCAAACCAGCCCTTTCTACCGTGTTAATAGTAACTATCCCCTTGCTTATTGTGGGACTTGTATTGATACTGAAAACCGCATCCCCCCGTTTTGTAAAGATGCAAAAATCGGTTGATGACTTAAACTCCGACGTTCAGACTTCGGTAAGAAACGTTAGGGTTGTTAAATCCTTTGTGCGACAAGAGTTTGAAAAGAAAAAATTCAAAAAATATAACGATAACGCTATGCAAGCATCACTTAATGCAATAAACGTTGTTATCCTTAATGGACCTTTAATGACACTCCTTATGAATGGTACAATCATCGCGGTGTTTGCTATCGGTGGACGTCTTGTAACCATCGGCAATATGCAAATTGGTGATTTAACCGCTTACGTAAACTACATTAACCATATATTAATGTCCCTTATGGTGCTTTCTATGGTGTTTATGAACCTTACAAGAGCGGCAGCATCTGTAAAGCGTATTCGTGAAGTTTTAGAAACCGAACCCGATCTTAAAGACCCTGAATTTGTTCTTAAAGATAGTGTTAAAACAGGCAGAATAGAATTCCAAAACGTATCCTTCAAATACAATTTAGATAGCAAAGAAAACATACTTACAAATATATCTTTTACCGCCAATCCCGGTGAGGTAGTGGCAATTGTAGGAGGTACCGGCTCGGGCAAAACCTCCCTTGTGCAACTTATTCCCCGACTTTATGACGCTACTGATGGTAACATCTACATAGATGACGTGGACGTAAAGGATTACAATATGAGGGATCTCCGTAATTCCATTGGAATGGTGCTTCAAAACAACACCCTTTTCAGCGGCTCGATATGGGAAAATCTTCGTTGGGGTAAATTGGATGCCACCGATGAAGAGGTGATATCGGCGGCAAAAGCGGCAAGTGCCCACGACTTCATTATGTCCTTCCCCGATGGATACGATACCTATATCGAACAGGGGGGCGTAAACGTATCGGGGGGACAAAAACAGCGTCTTTGTATTGCCCGTGCTATGCTCAAAAAACCATCTATTTTGATTTTGGATGACTCCACAAGTGCAGTGGATACCGCCACCGAATCAAAAATCCGCGAAAGTTTTTATAATGATTTCAGAGATACTACCGTAATAATTATTGCACAGAGAATATCCTCGGTTATGTCGGCAGATAGAATTCTGGTGCTTGATAACGGAGAGATAGTGGCTCAAGGCACTCACGATGAACTTATGAAAAATAGCGAAGAATACCGAGATATTTACTATTCTCAAATGGAAAAGGAGGAGGACTAATATGGCTGAACAAAGACCTGCTCCTGAAAGAGGGGGAGCCCCTATGGGCAGAGGCAGAGGTCACGGTCCCGGTCCTCGTCCCACCATTATTCAAAAGCCAAAAGACCTTAAAACCACTGTAAAGAGAATATTGAAATATGTGGGAAACAACAAAATCCTGCTTATTGCAGGGCTTGTTTGTGTTATACTTTCCACTGTTTTAGGTCTTGCAGGTACCTCTCTTATGCAACCTGTTGTGGATGGTATAACCGCCTCCGCCAAGAGTTATGCAGATGCGGTTAATATCGGAGACGGAACCGCAAAATCCCTTGCACTGAATAACGGGTTTAGGGAACTCACTAAGAACCTGTTTTTGTTGGCTTCGGTATATCTTTGTACTTTAGTTACCTCATTTTTGCAGGTTAAGTTTATGATATATCTTTCACAGCGTACTACCAACAGAATAAGAAAAGATATGTTTGACGCCCTCGAAACCCTCCCTGTAAGGTATTACGATACCCACACCAATGGCGAAATAATGAGCCGTTTTACCAATGACGTAGATACCTTGAACGAGGCACTTAACCACTCTATAACAAGTTTGTTTTCCAGTGCCATTACCATTGTGGGTACACTTATCCTTATGTTTAGCGTGTGCTGGCCCCTCGCCATAGTCACCCTTGTGTTGACACCGCTTAGCTTTATCGTAGCAGGTACTATGATAAAGAAATCCAGTAAATTCTTTAAAAAGCAACAAAAGAATATCGGTGCGGTAAACAGTTACATTGAAGAAATCGTGGCGGGACAAAAGGTGGTAAAAACCTTTTGCTACGAAGATGAGGTTACCAAAGAGTTTTACAAAAGAAACGAGGAACTGAGGGATACCGCCACAAAAGCACAGATGTTTGCGGGTATGATGATGCCCATAATGGCAAATATCAACAATGTAACCTATGCTATAATTGCTATGTTTGGCGGATG
This sequence comes from Acutalibacteraceae bacterium, assembly GCA_045541655.1. Taxonomy (GTDB): domain Bacteria; phylum Bacillota; class Clostridia; order Oscillospirales; family Acutalibacteraceae; genus UMGS1484. Next base: position 4,191 of record JAZQJN010000149.1, on the reverse strand, counting down.
TATTGCCCTTGGATTTCTTCCTGTGAAGGTGGGGCTTACAATTGGTGGACTTACCGTATTCTTAAACCTTGCAAGACACTTTGGACGTCCTATCAACGAGATTTCAAGCCAATACAATAATATCATCACCGCAGTAGCAGGTGCAGAAAGAATATTCGAAATAATGGATGAATCCCCCGAAACTGCAGATAAACCTGATGCGGTAGAGATTACCGATTTTAAAGGACACGTAATCTTTGATAACGTTACCTTTGGATACAATCCCGACAAAATTGTCCTTAAAAATCTCTCCCTCTATGCAAAACCCGGGCAAAAAATTGCCTTTGTTGGTTCCACCGGTGCAGGAAAAACCACCATCACCAATCTGCTTACCCGTTTTTACGACACAGGAGAGGGCAGTATTACCATCGATGGTGTGGATATAAGGGACATCAAAAGGGATAGTCTTAGAGAAAGTATTGCAATGGTTCTGCAGGATACCCATCTTTTCAGCGGAACGGTAAGAGAAAATATCCGTTACGGACGTCTTGATGCCACCGATGATGAGGTAGAAGAGGCAGCAAAACTCGCCTCCGCCCATTCCTTCATAAAACGTCTTCCCAATGGATACGATACAATGATAGAAGGGGATGGTGAAAACCTATCCCAAGGACAAAGACAGCTTCTCAATATTGCCCGTGCCGCCGTGGCGAATACCCCTGTTTTGGTGCTTGATGAAGCCACAAGTTCCGTAGATACAAGAACCGAAAGACATATCGAAAAGGGACTTGACCGACTTATGAAGGGAAGAACTACCTTCGTTATTGCCCACCGACTTTCCACCGTTCGAAATTCCAACGCCATTATGGTGCTTGAAAAGGGTGAAATTATCGAAAGAGGCACCCACGAACAACTTCTCGAACTAAAGGGAAGATACTACCAACTTTACACCGGAGCGGTTGAATTGGATTAATAAAAAAGCTGACTTTTTCACTTAAAAGTCAGCTTTTTTCTGTTGTGGAAACTTATTTGTGGTTTTGCATAAATTACATTGTTAATTTTGTATATTATGCGAGTATATTTATTGACAAAACTGATATATAATGGGAGTAAAGAAAGTGAAGGTGGAATTAATATGAAAAACAAAAAGATTATTATCCCTGTTATTGCTTTGGTTGTGATTGCCTTAGGTGTGGGTGGTTTTTTTGCATTCAAATATAGAACCACCACCATCGGCGAAGTGTTGGACTTACCTAAAAACGAAACACTTGTTAAGGTTGTACTAATCGGCGGAGACGGTAACCACGATGCCTATGCAGAAATTACCGATGCCGAAACCCTTGAAAAGTTTTCTGAATTTTTAACGTATAAAGTTAATCACAAAGAAAAGAATGAACTTAATGGGTGTTCCACCTCTGTAGTTTATCATTATTCCGACGGCACAAAAAACAGTTTTATGTTGGCAGGGGAGACTCGCTTTAAGGCAAACGAAAATATCTATTCCTTGGCTAATGACACCCTTGACACAACCTATATCAATTCCTTCTTTGCTGAATAATAAACAATAAAACTACAATGTAACCCCCACTCCGATTTTTCCTTTCGGAGTGGGGGTTGTTATATAAAAATTTACAATTTAGAGACTATTATTTCATTGACTTTTTGCTAAAAATTGTTATAATGTATAGTGATTATATAATGAGGTAGTTTGTGCAAAAAGATAACTGCATTTTTGCTATAATATAGAAAAAACCAAAAGGATAATAGGAGTGAACAGGATTTGGATTTAACCAGTCAATTTTTAAGTCAATTAGGTTTTTTGGATTTTGTAAAACTGTGTATTGATAATCCTGCTTTGTTAATTACTACTTTACTTGTTTTAGGAGTAATTTTTGTAAATGGATGGACCGATGCCCCCAACGCTATCGCCACCTGTGTTTCAACCCGCTCAATGAGTCCCCGTGCCGCTGTTATGATGGCTGCAATATTTAACTTCTTAGGTGTTGCCTTTATGTCGGTTGTTTCCAGTAAGGTTGCAGCCACTATCTATAAAATGGTTGACTTCTCAAAGGCAGACCCCACCCAGTCGGACAACCCTGCCTTGGTCGCCTTATGTGCCGCTTTGTTTGCAATCGTTGTTTGGGCTATTGCCGCTTGGTGGTTTGGAATCCCTACCAGCGAAAGCCACGCACTTATTGCCGGTATTTCCGGTGCTGCTATTGCATTAGGCGGTGCCAATGGTATAGTTTTAGGCGAATGGGCTAAGGTTATATATGGTTTAGGACTTTCAACCATTCTTGGTTTCGGTTCCGGATTTATATTTGTTAAACTTGTGGAATTGATCTTTAAAAATGCTAACCGAAGAAAAGCAGGAAAGTTTTTCAAGGGTGCACAAATAACCGGCGGTGCCGCAATGGCATTTATGCACGGTGCTCAGGATGGACTTAAATTCATAGGTGTATTTGTTTTGGGTATGGTTCTTACCAACGGACAGTTAGGCGGACAAATGCCAAATGAAATGCCTCCTATGCCTTGGCTTATTATCCTTGTATCCCTCACAATGGGTATTGGTACCTCCATTGGCGGATATAAGATTATCAAGGCGGTTGGTATGGATATGGTAAAACTTGAAAGATATCAAGGATTTTCCGCAGACCTTGCCGCATCAGCTTGTTTGCTTCTTTCCAGCTTAACCGGTATCCCCGTTTCCACAACCCACACCAAGACCACCGCAATAATGGGTGTTGGTGCTTCCAAACGCCTTTCGGCTATAAATTGGAGCGTAGTTAAAGAAATGGTACTTGCCTGGGTGCTTACATTCCCCGGATGTGCATTAATCAGCTTCCTTATGGCAAAAGTATTTATGATGATATTCTAATACATAAGATAATAAAGATACAGAAAAGAGGAAAATAAAATGGCAAAGAAGACTTTTGATTATTTTGATATGTTTCTTCAAATGGGTGAAATCTCCAAAGAAGCAGCCCTTTTCTTACACGAATCACTTAAAGATTATAAAAATGATGAAGAAAGACTTAAGAAGATGCACGAAATCGAACATTTGGGAGACAGACTTCATCACAAATTAGATGATGAAATCAACCGTTCCTTTATCACCCCTATTGAGCGTGAAGATATTATCGACCTTGGTAATGCCATCGATGATTTTACCGATAGTTTGGAAGACGTTATCGTTAAACTTTATATGCTCAACATCGAAACCCTTCGTCCTGAAGCATTGGAGTTCTGCGATATTATACTTGAGTCCAGCGAAAAGGCAATACTTGCTCTCACTGAACTAAAAAACCTCAAAAAGACCAATAATATAAATGATGCTATTGTTGAAATCAACAACTGTGAAGAAAAGGGCGACAGAATCTTCCACAGAGCAGTTCGCCGTTTGTTTACCGAGAGTGTAAATGATCCCGTTGAACTTATCCGCTGGCGTGAAATTTTCGATATGCTTGAGGCATGTCTTGACGCAGTAGAAAATCTCGGCGATATTATCGGTGCAGTTGTAGTAAAGAATTCCTAAAAATACATATCCATTAAAATTCAGAATAATTGGAGGGACCTATATGATTGAGGTAAAAAACCTCGTAAAAAGATACGGCAACCACGAGGCGGTAAAAAATGCATCCTTTACCATTAACGATGGTGAAGTTGTAGGTTTTCTCGGACCTAACGGTGCGGGTAAATCTACTACTATGAACATTTTAACGGGATATTTATCCGCCACGTCGGGTACCGCTAAAATTAACGGATACGACATCCTTGAAAATCCTATTGAGGCAAAAAGACATATCGGATATTTGCCGGAGCAACCTCCCCTTTATCTCGATATGACGGTAGAGGAATATTTAGATTTTGTATATTATCTAAAAAATACATCTCTTCCCAAAAGACCTCACCTTGCGGAAATATGCCAACTCGTAAAGATTGAAAACGTCAAGAAACGTCTTATCCGTAACCTTTCGAAAGGTTACCGTCAACGTGTTGGTATTGCTCAGGCACTTATCGGCAATCCCGACGTGCTTATTTTGGACGAACCCACCGTAGGTCTTGATCCTATGCAAATAATTGAAATTCGCAACCTTATTACACAACTCGGCAGAAATCATACCGTAATACTCAGTTCTCATATCCTTTCCGAAATTCAAGCGGTGTGTGAACGTATTATGATTATCAACCAAGGATATATTATTGCAGACG
>JAZQJN010000148.1:0-5846 GCA_045541655.1 Acutalibacteraceae bacterium | reverse complement strand
TAAGGGTGAATTCTGCGTTATCAAAATCAACAAAGGAACGCTTGATTTCAGCCATGGTGGTCTTGAAGATCTTGCCCTTAACGGAGATTTTTGCAACTGAATCCTCATCAGAAAGGTTAACCACGCGAAGGATAAATCCGTTACCATTTTCACTGCGTTTGAAGGCGGTAACCTGAATACCCTTACCTTCAACTTTAATGGCGGGAACGTTGGATTTAATAGCAACGTCGGAATACATATCGGGCAGATAGAAAAATTCAGAAAGTTCGGTATCCTGAACGCAGGGACGACCGCCGGTGAAACGACGGGTATCACAACAAGCGGTGATGTTAAGAAGAGGAGCACGGAATTTCAAAGTAGTGTTGATAACGTCGGCAGAGATTAAATCGCCAACAAAGGGATGAAGTCCAAGTTCACCCTCAATCACACGGATTTCCTGGTTACCGGGTACCTTCCAGTTGTCGGATGCTCCCACGTTAATACCGCCTGTACCGCGGATAATGGTAAATGCCAGATTTTTCTCATCAATTACTTCAAATTCGTGAGCACCCTGGGTGAATACAGCAAATCCATTATAATTATTATCATCGCAAAGTGCGGCAAAGGTAGCGTTGGGGAATACCTTTGAATAGGTTAAGGGATAATGATCCTCGTCGGTGTGGGACACAACGTCGAAAGCAATATCAGCCAAAGCATTTTTAGATACAACGTCGGTGTTGATAACAACACGAATACGGTGATCTTTTGCCTTGTTGTCTACAGAATATTTAACCTCAACCCATTCACGACCCTTTGTAACAATAAGGTCAAGAGTAACGGTACTTATAACGGTGTCATTTGAACGGCATTTGTTATCAAAATCATATTCAGCAGGAGAGGGAACATCATAAACCAAACGAACAATTTGTTCGTAAGCATTTTTAGATATAATTTCTGCACTCTTGTAGGTGTCGAAAATAGTGGGGGTGCCACCGTCGGTAACAAATACGTAGGAATCGCCGATATCGGCAGTTTCCTCAATTGCAATGCAATCATAAATCTTGCGGTCGGTGGATTTGTCGGTAATATTTACCTTGCCATCCACAAAATCAACCACGAATTTATCACTCTTAATAGATAGATTATCGCAACAAATTTTAGGAGCAACCTCTGCTTTTCCATCCTTGCGGCGAACAAGGAAACTCTTGAATGAATAGGGAGTGACCTCACCAACGTTTACAATAACATCATAAACGGTTACCTCAAGGGTGCCGGGAAGATTTAATGGGCTGAATACGTCGTGGCGATTTTTATATTTATTTGTAATAATGAAATCAACGGCATTTCCGTTTTCGTCAAGGATTTCAAAATTATCGAAACCATCACTCTCAATGAATTTGAAGGTGGCTTTAACGCATTCGGATGTGGGAACAGAAAGGGTATTTGCGACTGTAAGGATATAATCTTGTTCGCCACCCTTAGACATGGTAGCCATGTGATCGGATGCTGTCTGCATACCTCTTCTGAGGAGTTCGTTACCGTATTCAAAAATTTCGGCATAACGGTTTTCCATATGAGCGTGGACCTCATCACGACTGCAACCGCAAATAGAATCGTGGGGATGATTACGCATAAGATTTTTCCAGGTGAAACGAAGTTGATCAAAGGGATAAACACCCTTCATTCCGTTACGCTCCATCATAGCGTAAAGGGGTTCCATTCTATTCTCAAGAAGTGCTTGAGCACGGCAGTTAGCAACCTTTAAGTAATGACGGGATGAAAGGGTACCTTTAAGAAGATCCCAGTCGTGACCTCTGCGAAGCTCACCGCTTACAACGGGAAGTTCAATGCCGTTATCATCAACGTATTTTCTAACGTCGGCAACATAATCATCAAAATTATATTGCATAATTGCCTTGTTTTCGGGGAGGGTTTCTTGAAGCTTATTAAGTACCTCAAGAAGATCGGACTGAGGTTCAAGATGGTCAACACCATTCATAAGGAGATAGTAAGGAGTAAAGGTGAAGGCATCTTTAAAACTTTCTTCAATCGCTTCAAGCATTTTAGATGCTTTATCAATATCGGAAGAAAATCTTTGAGCGTTGTTGTACCAATAACGCATATGAAGTGCAAGAACCTTAGTGCCGTCTGCACCTTCCCAAAGAAATTCAGTAGGACTCTTTTGACGTCTGGGGAACCCATCAGGACCCACTTCTGCATCAAAATCAAACTCATTAAATCCACGGCCAAAAACAAAGTTTTGATATCCAAAATTATCAAGAATTTGGGGAAGTTGAGAAATATTACCAAATTGGTCAGCAGCATAACCAATACCGCCCTTGCCACCAAATTCGGTACAAAGTTTAGCACCCTCTAAAAGGTTACGGATGGTGGATTCCCCGCTGGTAAGATAAAAGTCATTTTGCAAATACCAAGGGCCAACCATAATACGTCTTTCAGAGATGAATTTTTTAAGCAAATCCTTTTTATCGGGACGAACTGCAAGATAATCCTCAAGCACAATGGTTTGAGCATCCATGTGGAAAACAAACTGAGGATTATTCTCTAAAATTACAAAAAGGCGGTCAAAAAGGTCGGTAAGACGATGACGGAAAATCTCTAAGGGAGAATACCATTCACGGTCCCAGTGGGTATGACTTATAACGCAAAATATTTTCTTGTCCACAACAACAACTCCTGTCGTTTTACTGTATTTTTTAGCACAATCAGACATAATAATCCAATCAACGTAATTCTAACATATTGCAAATATAATTGCAATATAAAACATGAAAAATAGCAACAAAAATCCCCTTATGATTTTTATAACCATAAGGGGAAATTTTACGCTTCGTTGCGGAAATAGTGAAATAAATACTGCTGTGCAATACCTGCAATATCGTTAAACTTTTCGGGAAGACCATCGGGATAATTCTCGGTCATTATTCTCTTTATCCAAACGTCTTTAGGGAATGACTCGAACCGACCATAAGCGAAGAGCAAAACACAATCGGCAACCTTATCACCCACACCTTTAATCTGTTTAAGATATTCTCTTGCCTCGTCAAGTGGAATAGTGTAGGGAAGAGATAAATTTATCTCACCCGATGCAACCTTATTAGCCGCATCAATAAGATATTTCGCCCTGAATCCCGAACGGATGGGAGCCAAATCATCAACGCTCATTTGTGCCAATTTATCGGCAGAGGGGAATCCGTAATAATCATCATCAAACTTATCACCAAAAAGTTCACACAATCTGGCGATGATTCCCTTAATACGGGGGATATTATTATTTTGAGAAATAATAAAGGAACAAAGTGTTTCAAAGGGGTCTTGTTTTAAAATATGGATACCCTTTGCGAAGGGAGACGCCATAGATAAAACCTTATCGGTACAAAGTAGAGCATCTAATCTTTCGTAATCTCTGTCAAGGTCAAAATAATCCCGCCAAAAGGCATCAAATTCAGTTCTATCGGTTCCCTCTAAAATCAAAGTGTCATCAATTTGTTTTGCGATTATACACTTATTACCCGCATAAACTTTGAATTCATTTTCGCCTAAAATATCAAAACGAAAGCATTGCCCGCACAAAAGAGTGCGGGCAAGATTAAAGCATTTTAAGTTTTCAATATATATTGATTTCATATTAACCAAGAAGATGGAAGTTGAATACTAATACTGCAAATACAATGGATACGGTAGAAAGAAGTTTAATGAGAATGTTGATAGCAGGACCGGAGGTATCTTTGAAGGGGTCACCAACGGTATCACCAACAACAGCGGCTTTGTGGTTGTCGCTACCTTTACCGCCATGAACACCACTTTCGATGTATTTCTTAGCGTTATCCCAAGCACCACCGGAGTTGCTCATAAAGATAGCAAGAAGGAAACCGGTGATAGTAGCACCTGCGAGCATACCGATAACACCGTCAGGTCCAAGAATAAGACCGGTAATAACGGGAACAACAATAGCGATTACAGTGGGAAGAATCATTTCTTTAAGGGATGCTTTGGTGCAAAGGTCAACGCAGGTAGCATAGTCAGCTTCTGCTTCACCTTCCATAAGTCCGGTAATTTCTTTGAATTGGCGACGAACTTCACGCACTACAGATTGAGCAGCACGACCAACAGATTCCATAGTAAGTGCAGCAAATACGAAGGGGAGACAAGCACCAATGAAAAGACCAACAAGAACGAGGGGATTCATGATGTTGAGGTCAAATTCGTGTCCAAGAGTAACGAGCTTATCTTTATAGGAAGCCATAAGAGCAAGAGCGGTAAGAGCAGCAGAACCGATAGCAAAACCTTTACCAGTTGCAGCAGTGGTGTTACCAAGGGAGTCAAGAGCGTCGGTACGATTACGAACACTCTTATCCATGCCAGACATTTCTGCAATGCCGCCGGCGTTATCGGCAACAGGACCATAAGCATCGGTCGCAAGGGTAATACCAAGAGTAGAAAGCATACCAACAGCAGCAAGACCAATACCATAGAGACCGATAGAGGATTTGCAAAGTTCCAAGTCACTAGCAGAAAGTCCCCAACCGGAAGCAAAATATGCAACAAGAATACATGCGGCAACAATTGCAATGGGAATAGCGGTAGAAAGCATACCTAAGCCAAGACCACCGATTATAATGGTAGCAGAACCGGTTTCGGATTTACTTGCAAGTTTTTGGGTGGGTTTGTAGGTGTCGGAGGTGTAGTATTCGGTAACGGCACCAATAGCAACACCGCCAAGAAGACCGGCAAGAACTGCGATGTAAAGACCCCAAAATTGTTGACCAAGAACGAAATAAATAACGGGGAAAGCAGCGATTGCAATAACAATAGCACTAAAGTTAGTACCTTTTCTAAGAGCGGAAAGAAGAGCTTTTTGAGAAGCATCTTCCTTAGTACGAACAAAGAAGGTACCAATAATAGAAGCAATAACACCAATTGCAGCAATTGCAAGGGGTACAACGATTGCTTTAGAGTTTGCAATATAAGAAAGATTTTTAATAGCAGCAACACCAAGTGCACAGCAGGAGAGAATAGAACCAACGTAAGATTCATAAAGGTCAGCACCCATACCTGCGACGTCACCTACGTTATCACCTACGTTGTCGGCAATAACAGCGGGGTTACGGGGGTCATCTTCGGGAATACCCGCTTCAACCTTACCAACAAGGTCAGCGCCAACGTCGGCAGCTTTGGTGAAGATACCACCGCCAACACGGGCAAACAAAGCCATAGAAGAAGCACCCATACCAAAGGTAACCATAGCGCCGGTAATAACTTCGGGGCTTAATTTGCAAGCGTTAAGAATAAGGTACCAAACAGAGATGTCAATAAGGCCGAGACCAACAACGGTAAAGCCCATAACAGAACCTGCAGAGAATGCAACACGAAGACCTTTGTTAAGTCCTTCGGAACTTGCTTGAGCAGTTCTGGCGTTGGCGGCAGTAGCTATCTTCATTCCAATAAATCCGGAAAGGCCGGAGAAGAAACCACCGGTAACAAAAGCGAAGGGAATAGCAATCAACATGCTATCAGATAACAATGCCATCAAGAAAATGATGATGAACATACAGGCGAAGAAAATGCCAACAATAGAATATTGTCTTTTAAGGAAAGCATTTGCACCTGAACGGATTGATGCAGAAATCTTAGCCATTTTTTCGGTTCCTTGAGAGAACTTCATAACCTTCTTTGCAGTAAATACTACAAAAAGAATAGCAATAATTGCTGCGGTGAGAGACAATAATGCGATAAGATTGCTGTATGTATATTGTCCATTTTCAGCATCACGCAAAAAGTCAAGGAATTTGGTCATAAAAACTTCCTCCTAAATGTTAAAATTAACACTCTGAAATGTTAATTTT
>JAZQJN010000147.1:0-6866 GCA_045541655.1 Acutalibacteraceae bacterium | reverse complement strand
ATACCGGCAGGAATTGCCTTTTTAATGCATTCGGGCATTGCCTTTGCAATGTATTCACGGGCACCTGTAATAGAAAGAATAAGGAATACAAGACCGGAGATAAGAATGATGACCAATCCTGCTTGATAACCTTTAACTACGTCTTTACCTGCAATAATTTGAGGAAGAACGAAAGAGGTGAAGAAGAAGGAGTTAAGACCCATTCCGCAGGCCTGTGCAAAGGGTAACTTTGCATATAAAGCATAAAGCAAAGTGCCAACAACAGCAGCCAAGATAGATGCAATATAAACTGCATTCCAGATGGCGGGAACGCCGGGAACATCAAAACTGAAACCAACGATTTGATTGGGGTTTACAACAATGATATAAGCCATTGCAAAGAAGGTTGTAAGACCCGCAATAATTTCTGTTTTAACGTTTGAACCGCGTTCAGAAATTTTGAAAAACTTGTCCATAATTTTTCTCTCCTTTATAATATTTACGCCATTTTTTATGACAAAAAAATTATAACAAAAACAATTTTCTATTTCAAGAAAATTATCATTTTGTGTCAAAATTGTCATATTTTTGTAAATAACTGTATTGCTTCAAATTATGTGAAACAGAAAAAGTTCCCGTATGATACAACGAGAACTTTTAGTTTAAATATACTATTCAACAACGCAGTTGTTTTTGTGGTCAAAACATAAAAAACTATATCCTGAAACCGTCTTTTCCCAGCGGTCGTGTTCACCATCGCAATGGGGATAGTTATCTTTATAGACGTATTGCGGAAAACCTAATTTAATATAATCGCCCTCAACAATACACTTAACCTCTGAAAATTTTTCATCCCCCGATGATGGGGTGGGAATCTTGGTAGAAAGAAGTTTGACAGAGTCGGAGTTAAAGAACTCGATTTCACCTGTGCGTGATTCAATATTAACCATGATTTTTTCATTTAAAAAAGAAATTTCATTAAGAGAAATATGTCCGCAGGCCAAACCAAATATCTCTCCGCTGATACTCTTGGCACTATCAAAAATCAATTTATGTGTCATAAAAAAACTCCTTTTCTTTGTTCTGATACATTTTATCATATAAATTTACCCATTACAACAAAAAAATCTAAATATTTTTATGAAATTTGATAAATTATTGTTTACAAAATCAAAAAGTATTGTTATAATGTACGAAATGTGCAAAAAAACAAAATCATATAAAAACAACCAATTTTCTTGTATTTTTTGAGGTGGACAACTATGAATAAAAAAATATATAACATTTTACCTGAACCTAAAGAGGTTGCATACAGTGAAGGATGTTTTGACCTTTTGGGTTCTTCCGTTTCTGTGGATGACGGACTTGACCCTCGCGTTGTTGCAAAGGCGGTAGAACTTAAAACCACAATATCCCACAAAACAGGTAAAGCCCATTCCTTTTATCGTGTATTCCGTGAAAGCGGAAAGGAAATTAAAATTCTCAAAGATGAATCCCTTCCAAAGGAGGGATATTCCATTACGGTTAATCCCGACCAAGTAAAGATTGTCGGCGGGGATGAAGCAGGATGCTTCTACGGAATTGTAACCTTCCTTCAAATGATAGAAATTGAAGGCGACAACCTTCCTTGCGTTACCGTAAATGATGCTCCCGATATGCAGTTCCGTGGTTTCTATCACGATGCAACCAGAGGTCGTGTTTTAAGCGTTGAGGGTGCAAAAAAGATGGTCGACCGTCTTGTAAGATACAAAATCAACACTCTTCAATTCTATGTTGAACACACATTTGATTTTATAGAATTCCGCGGTGGAACCCGTACCGAGGATGACTGCTTCACTACCGAAGATATTTTAGAAATAGATCGTTATTGTTATGAGAACTTTGTCGATTTCCAACCATCCCTTTCTTGTTTTGGTCATCTTTTTGAACTTCTCAATAAGGAAGAATATAAACATCTTTGCGAACTGGTAGATTACAAACCCAGTTCAAATTTCTGGCATGAGAGAATGTTCCATCATACCATTGATGTATCCAATGAAGAAAGTTTTGAACTTATCTGTTCTTTGATAGATCAATATTTACCTCTTTTCCGTTCTAAATATTTCAACGTTTGTTGCGATGAAACCTTTGATTTAGGAAAAGGAAGAAATGAAGGAAAAGATCCTGCAGAACTTTACATTTCTTTTGTATCAAAAATAATAAAACACGTAAACGATGCAGGCAAAACCGCTATGATGTGGGGAGATATTGTCCTTAATCATCCCGAACTTTTGGAAAGAATTCCTGAAGGAACCATTATGCTTAACTGGGATTATAGCGGAGAGCCCAACGAAGCCAAGATCAAAGCGATTGCAGATGCAGGAATTACCCAGATTGTTTGTCCCGGTACGTCTGCATGGGATGCACTTATCGAAAGACCTTCCATCGGCGAACCAAATATTTTGAAAATGACAAATTACGGATATAAATATGGAGCAATGGGTGTTCTCAATACCAACTGGGGCGACCATGGACATGCCTGTCATCCCGAATGTGCCCTTTTTGGAACTGTTTTTGGTGCTTGTGTATCTTGGAATGTTGAAACAACAGTAGATGAGCAATTTGAACTTAATCTTTCTCGTTCGCTTTATAAAACAAATACTAATATCGTTTCACTTACAAGGGAGTTGGAAACTGTCCAACGTATCACCCACCTACCTCAATGTTTAGCTTGGGCAGATAGTAGAAATCCTGATGTCTTTACTGCTGCTTTAGAAACAGCAGAACAATGCTTAAGTGAAGCCGAAAGAATATCTAAAATTCTTGCCGAAACCAAAGGCGATGAGGAACTTGTTTTTTGTCTTAAAACCTCTGCAGATGGTTTAGCTGTACTTTTCTCCGAGATAGTTGAAGTAAAGACTAACGGTGAGGTATCTAAAGAATGGCGAGAAAAAATGGGAAAATGGTTTGCAGATTACAAAAAAGCATGGCTGCTTTCTTCAAAAACCAGCGAGTTAATGGAAATTTATAAAGTGCTAAACAGAGCATAAGATATTAAAAAAACAACCAGTTAAACTGAATTTTAATTCTGAGGAGAACGTTAATTTTATGAACGAGAACAAATACCTTATTTTACCCGAACCTAATGAAGTAATATATAGTGAAGGCGAGTTTGACCTTGTAGGTTCTGCCATTTCGGTAGGGGATGACCTTGATCCCCGTGTTGTTGCAAAGGCAGTAGAACTTAAAACAATAATATCCAATAAAACAGGTGCATCCCATTCTTTTTATCGTTCGTTGCGTGAAGATGGGAGAGAGATAAAAATTTCTAAGGATGATACTCTTCCCAAAGAAGGATATACCATCACCGTTACCACCGATGAAATTAATATTATCGGCGGTGATGATGCAGGTTGCTTTTACGGAATAGTAACCCTCCTTCAAATGCTTGAAATTGACGGTAACAAACTTCCCTGTGTTACTGTAAATGATGCTCCCGACGTTGAATTCCGTGGACATTATTTTGATGTAAGCCGTGGACGTATTCTTAGTGTCGATGGTGTTAAAAAGTTTGTTGATCGCCTCGTTTATTATAAAATGAACGTATTTCAATTTTATATCGAACACACCTTCGATTTTATTGAATTCCGCGATATGAACCGCACAGAAGACAATTACATAACCCCCGAAGATATTATAGAAATCGACCGCTATTGTTATGAAAATTTTGTGGATTTCCAACCTTCACTTTCCACCTTTGGTCATCTTTACGAGCTTCTCAGTAAGGAAGAGTATAAACAGTTTTGTGAATTGGAAGATTATCAGCCCAGCACAAATATTTGGGCAGAAAGAATTGTGCATCACACCATTGATCCTACCAATGAGGGCAGTATTAAACTTATTTGTTCCCTTATTGACCAATACGCACCTCTTTTCCGTTCCAAATATTTCAATATTTGTTGTGATGAAACCTTTGATTTAGGTAAGGGCAGAAATAAAGATAAAGATCACGTTGAGCTTTATATTAACTTTGTAACCAAGATAATAAATCACGTTAAGAGTTTGGGTAAAACACCTATGATGTGGGCAGACATTATTCTTCATCATCCTGAACTTTTAGAAAGAGTTCCCAAGGGAACTATTGCACTTAACTGGGATTATAGAATCGAACCGGAAGAATGGAGAAGCCAAAAAATAGCTGCTGTAGGTCTTGGCCAGATTCTATGTCCGAGCATACTTTGTGCAGATGCAATTATCGAAAGAATATCAGAATCAGAACAAAACATTCAAAAGTATATACCATTTGCCCCCAGAAACGGTTGTTTGGGTATGCTCAATACCACCTGGGGAGATTATGGACACGCCTGTCATCCTGAATGCACCCTTTTCGGAACAATTTTAGGTGCGTGTATGTCTTGGAATGTTAAAACTACTGTAAACGAGCAGTTTGAAAAGGATATATCCAAATCGGTTTATAAATCCGACGTCAATATTGTTCCCTTTATAAGAGAATTAGAGGTTATTCAGCGTACCGTAAACTTCCCCCAATGCCGTAGTTGGACCGAAAGCAAAAATCCAGAATGTTTCGGTGCATCGGTTGAACAGGCACAACAAAGCATTGTGGATGCTGAAAGAATATCTAAATTCTTTGCCGAAAATAAAGGTGATGAAGAGATTTTCTTCTGCATGAAGAGTGCGGCAGATACTTTGGTTCTTATGTGTTCTGAAGTTGCAGAAATAAAAACAAGCGGAGCAGTATCGGATGAATGGCGTGAAAAGATAGAGAAATGGTTTGCCGATTATAGTAAAGCATGGCACCTTTCGGCAAAAACCAGCGAGATAATGGAACTTTATAACGCGTTAAGCCGAGCATAAATAAATAAAAAAACCAAAATCCCCCACCCTGAAAATTAACAACAGGGTAGGGGATTTTTATAATTCCCATGTTTTTAGGCGGGATCTTTTTTGAACTTTTTTATTGTATATTCAGAGAAATGTTCGAAGCACCATTGAATTTTCGAAATTAAATAAGAAAGAATCAAGGATAAACAATAAACTACAGGAACGATTAACAGGTAATATTCCAATCGATTGGGCATATATGGAACTCTTGATATTAAAACTGGGTAGAGAAGAGCATCAAATATTGACGAAACCAAATAACCGCCAAGGCACAATCCCGAAATAGTTTTAAGGAGTTTAGCAATTCGGTTAGGTGTTTTTTCATAGTTGATGTTTGTGAAAAAAGCGAATATAAGAACAACGATTATTACACTGAAAAGGGATTCATATTCGCACCATTGTCTCGATACAAATTTACCACCTTGAGAACACCAAAAGGCCACACTTCCCGAAGCAATAATTGAAAGAATAAGCAAAGGTAAACTGAATCGTTTTTTGATTTTCAAGCCATATTCACCTAAATAACAACCAATATAATAGTAGGTAACAGGATAAAGATTAGTCCACCAACTTGGGATAATTTTATATTCTATATTTACTACAGAGGGTAGAGAAGTGAGTGCAATAAATGCTAAAACTAAAAACATTTTCAGTCTTTTAGTGGAAAGATTACTATATATAATATTCAAAAAAGGTATAAGTATAAATAAACCAATATACATCTCAATATACCAACCGTAAGGAGCGGCGGTAAAATTCAAAAAACGAGTTATAATCGTTTTTATAGTTAAGTCCTCGTGCAGATAAAATCCAGCAAACAAAAGACAAGCAATCGCAGCAAGAAGATATGTAAGCAGAATTTTGAATATCCTTAAAAAATATTCTCTGCTTATGGTCTTTTTCCGTAGTAAAAAACCGGAAAGGGTCATAAACAATGGAACACAAACAATAAACAATGCCCGCATAAGGGTCATAATATACATTCTGATACCCACATTAGGTTGAGCGTAAAACCCGTTTTTAAGCATAAAGTGTACCGATACCACAAAAAATAACGCGATACAACGAATAATGTCGGCTCCAGGATTTCTCTTTGCAGAATTCAATTTTCTCACCTCGTTTACGAGAATAGTTTACCATAAATCTGCGTTATTGGCAAGACAAAAGGTAATATTTTGAAAATCGTTATTATTAGTGATTTTTTCTTGACTTTAGCCATTGATTGATATAAAATTATTATGTATTTTTGTGTATTTTTTTATAGAATAATGTTTGGTTTTATTTTGTTTTTTAAGAAAGGTTTGTATAAATATGGCTTTTCACCTTAAAGGAATTAAAACGCCGCACAGAAAGGGCACTAAAAGTGTCCCTGTCGCTCGTATTGATATCCCTGAAATCGTAACTATTCCTATGTCAATGCATATAGGTAAACCTGCTGTTCCCACCGTGAAGGTAGGAGATACCGTTAAGGTAGGAACAAAAATCGGCGAAGCAGACGGATTCGTTTCATCTCCTGTCTATTCAAGCGTTTCGGGTAAGGTAATAAAACTTGCCGATTATCTTTTGTCAAACGGTAATACAACTATTGCTGTTGTGATTGAATCGGATGGAGAAATGACGGCGGATGAATCTATTACCCCTCCCGTTATCAACAATAAGGATGATTTAGTAAATGCAGTTAAAGATGCAGGTATAGTAGGACTTGGGGGAGCAGGTTTCCCCGTAAATGTAAAATTGAACGTTGACCCCGAACGTATTGATTATCTTGTTATCAACGGTGCCGAATGTGAACCCTATGTAACCAGTGATACGTTAACAATGCTTAACCGCACCGAGGATATGACGGTGGCACTTAAAGCCCTTAATAAATATCTTGGCGTAAAGAATGTTATTATCGGTGTTGAGAAAAATAATAAACTCGCCGCTAATTCTATGAAAAATATGGCATCTTCGATTGATGATTTTTCAGTCAGTGTAAAGATTTTGCCTAACCTTTATCCTCAGGG
>JAZQJN010000146.1:0-9320 GCA_045541655.1 Acutalibacteraceae bacterium | reverse complement strand
AAGGTATGCTTGCTCCCAAATTCCGCGAGGTTGTTATGGGACGCATTGAAGTCCGTCAGGTTTACAAAATCTCCTCTGCAGGTACTATTGCCGGTTGTCACGTACTTAACGGTAAGGTTACCAGAAACTGTGATATCCGCGTTGTTCGTGACGGTATTGTTATTACAGAAGACAAAATCGATTCTCTCCGTCGTTTTAAGGATGATGTTAAAGAGGTTGCCACCGGCTATGAATGTGGTATAGGTCTTACAAAATTTGGCGATATTAAAGAGGGCGATATTTTTGAGGCCTTCATTATGGAAGAATATCGTGACTAATATTATAAATTTAAGGAGGTAAAAATATGCCTTCCCAAAGAATAAACAGAATCTCGGGGGATGTTCACCGTGAACTTTGCGATATTATCCGCACGGTTAAAGACCCTCGTGTAAATGATTTAGTTTCTATTGTTCGTGTTGACGTTTCGGGAGATCTTTCCTATGCTACCGTTTACGTCAGTTCTTATGGTGACTCCTCTGCCGTTAATACCGCGGTGGAGGGTCTTACCAGTGCTTCGGGTTATATCAAGAAAAATCTTGCATCCCGCTTGCACATAAGAAAAATCCCCCAATTGAAATTTATCGCTGATACATCTATTCAAAGAGGTGCTGAAATTTCCAGAATCCTCAATAGTTTAGATATCCCCGATGACAACGAGGAGGAATAATTATGAATGATTTTGTTCATGCTTCTTCCCTTTTAAAAGAAAACGATAATTACAATATCCTTATCCACGCCTATCCCGACGGGGATGCTATTGGTAGCGGATATGCTCTTTGTCGTGCCCTTCGTTCTATCGGTAAAAAGGCAAACGTTGTTTGCACCTCTCCTATTCCTAAAATGTATTCCTACATTGTGGATAAGGTTCAGATGCAGGATTTCGTTCCAGAAACCTTCGTTTCTACCGATGTTGCCGACCTTCGCCTTTTGGGTAACGGTTATGAACAGTATGAAGGTAAGGTTTTACTTTCTCTTGATCATCACGGCACAAATAAAAGGTATTCTAAATATTGGGTGATTGACCCCCACTCCGCCTCGGCTTGTGAAATAGTTTTAGAGGTTATTAAAATGTTGGGTGTTGCTGTTGATAAAGAAATTGCCGAGTGTATATACACAGGTATTTCTACCGATACTGGATGTTTCAAATTTGCAAACACCACCTCTGCCACCCTCAGAAATGCTGCGGATATGCTCGATTTTGGCATTGATGCTGCAGAAATAAACAGGGTTATGTTTGAAACCAAATCCCGCAATCGCATTGAACTTGAAAGAATGGCTCTTGACAGTATGTCATTCCATCTTGGCGAATCCTTGGCTTTTGTCACAATCACCAACGAAATGCGTAAAAAAGCAGGGGCATCTGATGACGATTTAGAGGGAATGACCTCCCTTTCACGTCAGGTTGAGGGTGTTAAAATCGGTATTACTCTCCGTCAGAAAGATGATGGAGAATATAAAATTTCGGTAAGGTCGCATCCCCCTGTGGATGCTGCCGAGATTTGTGCTAATTTCGGCGGCGGCGGACACGTCAGAGCCGCCGGTTGCACCCTTTCAGGTACTCCCGATGAGATCAAACAACAAATGCTTAAAGTATGCTCCGACGCATTGGAGAAGTGTAAATGGTAGGGGTAGTTTTAATCGACAAACCTAAAGATTTTACATCCTTTGATGCCGTTGCAGTACTTAGAAGAATACTTAACGAAAAACGTTTGGGACATACCGGTACTCTTGATCCTATGGCTACCGGTGTATTACCTGTTTTAGTGGGTAGGGCTACCCGCCTTTGCGATATTATGCCTATTTCTGATAAGCGGTATATCGCCGAGATTAAGTTAGGGATTTCCACCGACACTTACGATGTTACAGGTAATGTTCTGAACGAAAAAAAGGTTGAGTGTAATATTGATACCTTTACCGAAGCACTTAAAGGATTTGTGGGTAATATTACTCAATATCCCCCTATGTATTCAGCGGTATCGGTGGGTGGTAAACGTCTTTACGAGTTAGCTCGTAAAGGAATTGAGGTTGAGCGTCCTTCACGAAACGTTACCGTTTATTCTGCCGATATTCTAGAGTATGACGATATTGAGCACACCTATAAGGTGGATATATCCTGCTCAAAGGGTACGTATATCCGCTCAATCGCCAATGATATTGGTGAAAAACTCGGATGCGGCGGCATACTTACTTCCCTTCGTCGCACAAGTGCCTGTGGATTTGATATATCCAACGCTATAACTATTGAAGATGCAAGAAATATGTCTCATGATGAGCTGATTTCTTCCCTTGAACCCGCACTTTTGCCCTACAATCCAATTCGAATCACCGAGGCACAGGCATTCAGATTTCAAAATGGCGGAGAATTAAGTTTTGACCGACTTCAGAATTTTGAAAGAGGTTCACAGTTTTATCGTATCTACGCTCCTGACAACACCCTTTTAGGGTTGGGATATGAAAAGGATGAGGCAATTCGCCTTAAATGTCTTTTATAAGGAACTTTTTTATGAACATATACACCAATGTAGAACAACTGAATATTACATCTCCTACTTCGGTGGCTTTAGGCACCTTTGACGGTGTTCACAAGGGGCATCAGAGGGTTATTAACGCTACCCTGAATGCTGGGTTAAGTCCCGTGGTTTTTTCGGTAAACCGTCCCTATTCCGACCAATATCCTCGTCTTACTACCGATGAAGCAAGGGAAAAAATCCTTGAAAATATGGGTGTGGATACCTTCGCTCTTATATCCTTTAAGGAAATTTATAATCTTTCCCCTTTTGAATTTGTTAGGGATATTTTGGTAATGAAACTCAACGTAAAACATATCTCCTGTGGCTTTAACTTCCGTTTCGGCAAGGGTGCTGAAGGTAACGTTGAAACCCTTTTTGAGATTTGCAAGGATTTTGGTATTGAACTTACGATATGTGAACCAGTTATTTATGAGGATTTGCCTATTTCCTCTTCCCGTATTCGTTCCGCTATTGAGGATGGAAATATTGAATGTGCAACCGAGATGCTTGGACATGCTTTCACATACGATTTCGTGGTGGAAGGTGGCGACCGATTAGGCAGGAAATTAGGATCCCCAACCATAAATCAATATTTCCCAATGGACTTTGTTGTGCCTAAAATTGGTGTTTATGCCGCGGTGGTAGATGTAAATGGACAAAAATATCCCGCCGTTTGTAATATCGGTATAAGACCTACCGTAAGTAGCGGTACCGCACCTCGCTCTGAAACCTTTATTCTGGAATTTTCGGGGGATTTATATGGGAAAAACATTCCTGTATCTCTTGTTGAATATCTTCGTCCCGAAACCAAATTTGAGGGTCTTGATGCTCTTAAAAATGCTATTTTCAAGGATGTCGAAGCATCCAAAAAAATCATTCTCGAAAGGAATGTTTTATAAAATGAACAATCTTAAAAGAATTGTTATTAAGGTAGGTACCTCCTCCCTCACCCATGAAACAGGTAAGGTAAACTACAGAAAAATGGAACATTTGGTCAGGGTTATTTCTGACCTTAAAAACCAAGGATACGAAGTTGTGCTTGTATCATCTGGTGCTATATCCGTAGGACAAAACAAGTTAGGTTTATCTGAACGTCCAAAAGAAACAAGACAAAAACAAGCCACCGCCGCTGTTGGTCAATGCGATCTTATGTACACCTACAGCAAACTTTTTTCTGAATATTCTCACTGTGTTGGACAAATACTTTTAACCAAGGACGTTATTGAGGATGAAAATCGCAAGACCAATGCTATTAACACACTTAACTGTCTTTTGGAAACCGACGCAGTTCCCATTGTAAATGAGAATGATACCATTTCTACATATGAAATAGAGTTTGGCGACAACGACCATCTCTCCGCTATTGTTTCGGTGCTTTGTAATGCCGATTTACTCGTTATCCTTACCGACACCAACGGTCTTTATGATAGCGACCCTCATAAAAATCCCGATGCAAAACTTATTGAAAGGGTGGATAATATTACCCCCGAACTCTTTAGCATTGCAGGTGGCAGTGGTACCCGCAGAGGTACCGGCGGTATGCATTCTAAACTAGATGCTGCCGATTTTGCCACCAAAAACGGAATCGATACGGTCATTATGTCGGGTGCTAATCCCGAAAAGATATACGACCTTTTAGATGGTCAATCGGTAGGCACCTTATTCACTAAAATATAATCAATAAGGTAAGGTGAAAATATTATGTTAACCAATATGGGTATTACTGCCAAAAAGGCATCCAGATTTCTTGCCACCGCAACAACCGAACAAAAAAACAACGCCCTGAATGAAATTGCAAAGGGGCTTATTGAAGATACCGATGATATACTTATTGCTAATGAAAAGGATATTAAAAACGGCAGAGAGAACGGGCTTTCTGAATCTTTGCTTGATCGTTTAGCATTAAACAAAAGCCGAATTAAGGATATCTCAAAGGGTGTTCTTGAAATTGTTGAACTTACCGATCCTGTTGGTAAAATTGATGCTGAATTCACCCGTCCCAACGGACTTAACATCAAAAAGGTTCGTGTTCCTATGGGTGTTATTGGCATTATTTACGAAGCACGTCCTAACGTTACTGCCGATGCTGCTACCCTTTGTCTTAAAGCGGGTAATGCGGTTATTCTTCGTGGTGGTAAGGAGGCAATTAACTCCAATATTGCTATTGCAAACTCCATTCGTGAATCCTTAAAAAGGGTTGGTTTCCCCGAGGACTGCGTTTGTCTTATTACCGATACAACAAGAGAATCCTCAAATGCATTAATGCGACTTAACAAATATCTTGACGTGCTTATCCCCCGTGGTGGTGCGGGACTTATCCGTGCAGTTGTGGAAAATTCTTCCGTTCCCGTTATTGAAACAGGTAGCGGTAACTGTCATATTTACGTTGACAAGTATGCCGACAAAGATAAGGCGGTCAACATTGTTTTCAATGCCAAAACAAGTCGTGTATCGGTCTGTAATGCAGCCGAAACCTTGCTCGTTCACAAGGATATTGCAAAGGATATTCTTCCCCTTATTAAAGAGAAACTCGATGAAAAGAAAGTAGAAATCCGCGGTTGCAAAACCACCTGCGATATTTTAGGTGATAGTATTACTCCTGCTTGTGATGATGATTTTGCCACCGAATTTCTTGATTATATTATTTCGGTTAAGGTGGTTGATTCCCTTTGTGATGCCATTGAACACATCACCAAATACTCAACCGGACACAGTGAATGTATTGTAACCGAATGTCCCGACAGAGCAAACAAATTCACCGCCAACATTGATTCTGCAGCGGTATATGTTAATGCATCCACCCGTTTCACCGATGGCGGTGAGTTTGGATTTGGTGCCGAAATCGGTATTTCTACCCAAAAACTTCACGCTCGCGGTCCTATGGGAATTAACGAACTGACCTCCTTTAAATATATTATTAATGGACAAGGTCAAATTAGATAGAATATTATTTAGATTTTATACACCAAAACACAAGGAAGTCTTATTTTATGTCAAAATTCCAAAACGACCTGACAAAAGGAAGCGTCGCAGGTCAACTTATTAAATTTTCCATTCCATTCTTAATCTCTAATCTTTTACAAGCACTTTACAGCGTTGCAGATATGGTTATCGTTGGTAATGCATTGGGTCCTATCGGCGTTGCTGACGTTCAAATGGGCAGTCAGGTAACTATGCTTCTTACTAACATTGTTATTGGTCTTGGTGCAGGTGCTACCGTTTTAGTTGCTCAATATCAAGGTGCTAACCGTCCCGAAGATCAAAAAAAGACCATTAGCACCGTCTTTACAATGTATTTCATTTTAGGTTTAGTTTGCACCGTGATTATGCTTCTCATAAATAAACCTATTTTGAATCTTCTCAGTGCAGAAGAGGTATCCGAAGGTGCTATTGCATACCTGAACGTTTGCTCTTTAGGATATATCTTCATATTTGGATACAACGCGGTTAGCGGTATTTTAAGGGGTATGGGCGATTCTAAGCGTCCTCTCTACTTTGTTGCTATTGCCGCTATTACCAACATCGTTCTGGATATTATATTGGTAAGTAAAAGTTTCGGTATAGAAATGGGGGCTGCCGGTGCGGCCTGGGCTACCATCTCATCTCAGGCGATTAGTTTTATTCTTTCGGCTATCTATCTCAAATTCAGCGGGTTTGTATTTGACTTTAAGCCCTCATCATTTAAAATAGATTTCTCCAAATTAAAACTTATTTGCAAGGTGGGTCTTCCCTCTGCGGTACAGTTTTCTATTACCGGTTTTTCATTTCTTACCCTTACCGGCCTTTCAAGTCAACTTGACCCCGAGGTAGGTAATGCTCTTCTGGGTATTGGTTCTAAACTCAACTCCTTTGGAATTCTCCCCTGCGTTGCTATGTGTTCCTCCATATCTTCTATGGCGGGACAAAACATCGGTGCAGGTGAATATAAACGTGCTAAAAAATGTATGTGGGTTGGACTTGCCATCGCTCTTGGTGTATCCTTAGTTGCCTTTGCAATCATAAACATCTTCCCCGAACAGGTTATTAATATCTTTATGGATGGAGATAACCTTAGCGGTGCCGAACTTGAAAACTACAAAAAATGTATGGAAATTGGTTCCACATATATCCGACTTTGCAGTATTGACTACGTTCTTGCTTGTTTCTTCTTTGCTTGTAACGGTCTTGCTATGGGTTCGGGACACACAGTATTTGCCCTTATCAACACTGCAATTATGGCTCTTGGATTCCGCCTTCCCCTTGCTTATCTCTTCTCATTAGGTCTTGGATGGGGTGTAAACGGTGTTGCTGCAGCGTTGGGTCTTGCCCCTATTGTACCCGGTATTATAGGTATTCTTTATGTTCAAAGTGGCAGATGGAAAAAATCTCGACTTGGAATTACTGCAAATATTGAGGGATAGTTTATGTTTTCTGAATTTAACAACAAAGGTTGCGACCTTTATCAGAAGGGTAAATATAAAGAAGCGGTATCCTGCTTTACCAAAGGTGCAGAAGGTGGATATGCTAAAGCCCAATATAATCTGGCACTTTGTTATTACTTCGGTGACGGAATCGAGCAAAACGTCGAAACCGCTTTATATTGGTTTACAAAAGCAGCAGAGCAAAATCACTCGGATGCTTGTCTTTTTCTTGGTAATGCATATCTATATGGTCAAGACGTTGAAAAGAATATTGATACCGCTATTAAGTGGTTTGAAAAATCCGCAATTGTCGGCAACGCCAACGCTCAAAATGCTTTAGGCGAGATATTCAGCGGTGCCAACAACGCAAAACCCGATTTTAAGAAGGCGTTATTCTGGTTCGAAAAGGCATCTGAGTCGGGACTTACCTCCGCTTTTAACAATTTAGGTGTGGCATATCTTAACGGTCTTGGTACCGATAAAGATGCAAATAAGGCGGTTGAGTATTTTACCAAAGGTGCAAATCTCGGGGATGCAAACGCCCAAAACAATCTTGCTCTTTGTTATGAACAAGGTAACGGTGTGGATGCCGATCCCAAAGAGGCATTTAAATGGTATAAAAATGCCGCGGCTCAGGGTGAACCACGGGCACAGTATAATCTCGCTATTTATTTTGAAGAGGGTAAGACGGGTGAAAAGGATTTCTCCTCTGCCCTAAAGTGGCTTGAGAAATCCGCCGCAGGTAAATTCCTTTCGGCACAATATCGTTTGGCTATATACTATTTCAACGGTTTGGGATGCGATAAGGATGAGAAAAAGGCGGTATCTTCCCTTAATGATGCAGCGAATAGTGGATATATCCCTGCTATGCGTGATCTCGGTAACTGTTACTATCGTGGAATTGGTGTAGAAAAAGACCTTGACAAGGCAGTGGAGTGGCTTACTCCCGTAGCCGAACACGGTGATCCCGCTTGTCAAAACCTTCTTGCAACTGTACTTACCGATAGGAACTCCGAAAACGACCGTGTGGATGCCTTTAAGTGGTACAAAAAAGCGGCAGAAAAAGGATATTCTAATGCTATGTATAACCTTGCAAAGTGTTATCACAGAGGTAAGGGTGTTAAAAAGAATGATAGTATTGCTCTTGAATGGTTCAAAAAATGTGCCGATTTGGGCGATGCAGATGCCAAAATTATGGTTGAACAGATATCAAAAGCACTTAACAAATAGCAAACGTAAAAAAATGAAGCAGAATTGAAGTAAATGTAAACAAAAGTAGTGTAGCGATTCCATTCGATGAATTGGAATTTATCAATTGAACTTTTCAACCAAACTTTTGCAATTCCTCTGTAAAAATTTAAACACGAGTATTCCTAATATAACTCCTGTCGTATTCAGCATCAAGTCATCTATGTCCGTTCCCCTTGTTAAAAACAATTGACAGATTTCAATGAACAAAGAAGAACAAAAACCAATAAGTACTATTTTTTTGGTTGATGTTTTCCATAACAATGGAATTATCAATCCAAAAGGAATAAACAAAATAATATTGCCTAAAAAGTTAATCAAAAAATAATTTATATAACCATTAATAAACACTTCATGATAGGTTTCAAACAATACCTTAAAAGGAATTAGATTTGTTTTATGAATACCACTCTGTACAATATTGAAACCATTCACACCCGTCTCAAACTTAGGGATAATGGTTTGAGATGCTAATCCGACTAAGAAAATAACAAATGCGAACAATGTTATTTCACGAAACCAGTTTGTTTTAACTTTTTTGGTTTTACAAAATGCTACCCTTCCAAATAGATATACAGGAACCGCAAGCACCATATACGGTATCATATTTATAATATATCTTATTATTGCACTCATTTCATTTTCTCCTATTCAAATTCTTATTTATCGTTGCGTTCATTATATCACAGATTCCAATTATTTTCAATGAAATCGCGTAAAGCACTATGAAATTAAATCCGTCCTTCTCCCGACGAAATCGGGTTTCATCACGAAGTGATTTTATCCACCACAAGTAAATTTATCCCATCCGCAAGGACGGATTTAATTGAAAAGAAACACCATTTGCTAACAGACAAATGGTGTTTCTTTTCTGCGAAAGAACAGTAAAACGGTGCGTAAATGCGGGTAAGAAAAGCGAAAAGGTGCGTTAATTCCGGTGAAATAATTTCTTTGTTCTTTCAAAAAGAGAAATTTTCTTTCCGTGAACACCGCTTTTAGGGAAAGGTTCATCCAACACCCAAGGTAAATCAATACCATAAATAGTGACAGTAAAACATTTATCCGTTTTCTGCTCGTTGGGAACATACCAATTGTCAATAACGATATTGAGAAAAAGGCCTCC
>JAZQJN010000145.1:0-3534 GCA_045541655.1 Acutalibacteraceae bacterium | reverse complement strand
GGTGACGTATTCACAAAAGACGTGCTTAAAACTATGGGCGAGGGCAAAATTGCTATCGGTCATGTCCGTTATGCATCAAAACCCGAAAACGCCCGACAAGATGCACAACCCTATGCTATCAACCACGTTAAAGGTGGTATGGCTATTTGTAACAACGGCTCCTTGGTTAATGGGGCTGAACTTCGTGAAGAATTGGAACTTAAAGGTTCAATTTTCCACACCTTTACCAACACAGAGGTAATCTCTACCGTAATAACCCAAGAGCGTTTAACCGCGGGCTCAATTGAAAAGGCAGTAAGTCAGACAATGAACAGACTTGTCGGCTCTTACTGTCTTTTATGTATGTCTGCCAAAAAATTGATTGCCTGCCGTGATCCCCACGGATTCCACCCCCTTTGCATCGGTAAACTTGATGACAGTTATATTGTTACATCCGAATCCTGTGCTCTCGATAATATCGGTGCTACCTTTGTAAGGGACGTTAAACCCGGCGAGATTATCATAATTGATGATAACGGTCTCCGCAGCGATGAAACCCACTGCAAAGATTGCGAAACAAAGATGTGCATTTTTGAATACATCTACTTTGCCCGTCCCGATTCAACCCTTGATGGATGCAGCGTTCATATGGCACGTCGCCGTGCAGGTCAGTATCTTGCAAAGGATCATCCCGTTGATGCAGACGTTGTTATCGGTGTTCCCGATTCAGGACTTGATGCCGCTATCGGATATGCTATGGAATCGGGCATTCCCTACGGAATAGGTTTCCTTAAGAATAAATATATCGGCAGAACCTTTATTCAACCCACCCAAACCGACCGTGAAGATAAGGTAAGAATTAAACTTAACGTTATCCGTTCGGTGGTTGAGGGTAAACGAGTAGTTATGGTTGATGACTCCATCGTTCGCGGTACCACCTGTGCAAGAATCGTAAATCTGCTTCGTGAAGCAGGTGCCACCGAGGTACATATGCGTTCCTCCGCCCCTGCATTCTTACATCCTTGCTACTACGGTACCGATATCGATTCTGAAGATAAACTTATTGCTCATAAACACACCATCGAAGAAATTCGCGACATTCTTAATGTTGATTCTTTAGGATATCTTTCCACCGAACACATTAAAGATTTGGCTTACGAAACCAATATGGGATTCTGCGATGCCTGTTTCACAGGTAATTATCCCACCGAACTACCCAAACCCATTAAAAAACCTATCTATATGGTCAAATTATCAGAGAAACAGTGATGACTTATCTTTTTCCTTATACCTTCGTTGTCGGGGTTCGACATACACATAGTATGCCTTCACCCACTTTCGCCTTGGTATAAGAAAAAATATTGCGTCATTAGAAAAAATGGTGGTTCTTTTTCCTCATAGCTTCGTTGTCGATTTTCGACGTACACATAGTACGCCTTCAAATCTCCGCCTTGCTAATGAGAAAAAATCACTCACCATTTGGGATGACTTATCTTTTCCCTTATACCTGCGTTGTCGGGGTTCGACGTACACCATAGTACGCCTTCAAATCTCCGCCTTGGTATAAGAAAAAATAGCTCACCATTAGAAATCGGTTGTTAATGATAAAATAAATCTAAAAACTATAAATCGAACATTTGAAAGAATAAAGAGGGATAAAAATGGAAAAATCTTTTAGCGAAAGTTACAAAGCCGCAGGTGTAGATATCACCGCCGGATACAAATCAGTTGAACTTATGAAGGAACACGTCAAACGTACCCAAAACAGCGGTGTAATGTCTGCTATCGGTGGTTTCGGTGGACTTTTCCGCCCCGAAATCGCAGGTATGGAAGAACCCGTACTTGTCAGCGGTACCGACGGCGTTGGTACAAAACTTAAGATTGCCTTCCTTATGGACAAGCACGATACCGTAGGTATTGACTGTGTGGCTATGTGCGTTAACGATATCATTTGTTGCGGTGCTGCACCTATGTTCTTCCTTGACTATCTTGCAGTAGGTAAGAACGTACCCGAAAGAGTAGCCGATATCGTATCGGGTGTTGCCGAGGGTTGTGTTCAATCCGGCTGTGCCCTTATCGGTGGCGAAACTGCAGAGATGCCCGGATTTTATCCCGAAAACGAATATGACCTTGCAGGATTTTCTGTTGGTGTAGTTGACAGACCCAAAATTTTAGACAATACCACCGTTGCCGACGGAGACGTTATTATTGCCCTTCCCTCCAGCGGTGTTCATTCCAACGGTTTCTCCCTCGTCAGAAAGGTTTTTGATATTGAAAACTGTGACCTTAATAAATACTATGACGAGTTGGGTGCTACCTTAGGCGAGACCCTTCTCACCCCCACTAAAATATACGTTAAACCTATGCTTGCTCTCTTTAAAGAGGTAAACGTCAAGGCGGTTTCTCACATCACCGGTGGCGGATTCTTTGAGAATATTCCCCGTTCTCTCCCCGATGGCATTACCGCAAAGATCGACCGTAGTGCTCTTCGTATTCTTCCCATCTTTGACCTTATTGCAAAAACGGGCAACATCCCCGAAAGAGATATGTTCAACACCTACAATATGGGCGTTGGTATGAGCGTTGTGGTATCTGCAGAGGATGCCGACAAGGCAATAGAAATTCTCAAAGCCAACGGTGAACACGCCTACATCATCGGTAAGACCGTTAAGGGCGAAGGCGGAGTAGAAATATGCTAAATAAAATTAACATCGCCGTTTTGGTTGGCGGCGGCGGAACAAATCTTCAGGCACTTCTTGATGCCGCCGACAGAGGAGAAATCCCCTCGGGAAATATCTCCCTGGTAATATCCGGCAAGGAGGGTGCCTACGCCCTTGAAAGAGCAAAGAAGCACAACGTTCCCACCGCAACTGCCGACCGCAAATGGTATGAAAAACAGGAAGATTTTGAAGAGGCAATTTTATCTTCCCTTAAAGAAAACAATATCGGACTTATTGTCCTTGCAGGATTTATGTGGATACTTTCTGCCGATTTTATTGAAAAATCGGGATGCAAGATTATAAACGTTCATCCTGCCCTTATTCCATCCTTTTGCGGTAAAGGTTTTTACGGACTAAAGGTTCACGAAGCCGCTTTGAAATATGGCGTTAAGGTCAGCGGTGCCACCGTACATTTTGTAAACGAGATTCCCGACGGGGGTCAGATTATTATGCAAAAAGCGGTTGATGTATTGGATGGCGATACCCCCGAAACCCTGCAAAAGAGAATTATGGAACAGGCAGAGTGGAAACTTCTTCCCGCCGCCACCCAAAAAGTTTGCGAAGAACTAATTAATGAAAGTTAAGGAGCAAAAGTAATGGCATTGTTTAATTTAGAAACTTTATTATCTGAAAATTCATATCCCGGCAGAGGTATTGTAATCGGTAAATCTGCCGACGGTAAAAATGCAATGATCGCCTATTTCATTATGGGCAGAAGCGTAAACAGTCGCAACCGTATATTTGAACGCTTTGATGGCGGTATGCGTACCAAGGCATTTGATGAATCAAAACTTACCGATCCCCATCTTATCATTTATAATCCTTACCTTTCAGC
>JAZQJN010000144.1:0-4642 GCA_045541655.1 Acutalibacteraceae bacterium | reverse complement strand
TCTGCAAGGCCATCCGTGCCAACTCCCAGACTCCTATCATTATGCTCACCGCCAAGGGTGAAGCTTTCGACAAGGTTTTCGGTTTTGACCTTGGTGCTGACGACTATGTAGTTAAACCCTTTGATGCAAAGGAACTTGTTGCCCGTGTTAGGGCAGTACTTCGTCGAAATACTCCCCAAAATACCGAAACCGAAAAGATAGCAAAATACGATAATCTTATTATCAACCTTACTAACTACGAACTTTGGATAAAGGGTGTTCGTGTTGACGCTCCCCCAAAGGAACTTGAACTTATTTTCCATTTGGCCTCCAACCCCAACAAGGTATTCACAAGAGATCAACTCCTTAACGAAGTCTGGAGTTATGATTATTTTGGCGATACTCGCACCATTGATGTTCACGTCAAACGCCTCAGAGAAAAATTAGAGGGCGTTTCTGAGGAGTGGTCCCTCAAAACAGTTTGGGGTGTGGGATACAAATTCGAAGTAAACTAAATTTTATTTGATGGGACTTGTTCATAATGCAAAAAAGTTTATTTAAAAAGTTTTTTGTTAGTTTTTCCATTGTTGCATTTTGTTCCCTTTTATTTTTTGGGAGTCTGATTATTGCCTTTACAGGGAACTATGCCATTAAAGAGAAACAAACCGAACTCCATAAAGGTGCTATTTGGGTTTCCAATAAAATTGCATCTACCGGAAGTGTATCCTATTCCCAATACAAATCTTTTATCAATTTTGCTCTTAACTCAACCGGCGGGGATATTTATATCACCGATGTTAGCGGTAATGTTTTAATCAGTTCAGGAAAGGCCGTTGAAGAGAACACGGTTGTCCCTCGAAACTTTGCTATGCAGGCACTTAAAGGCGAAATGACCATTTCCAGTAATATGAAGGGCTTCTTCCCGGAAAAACGGCTTATTGTAAGTACCCCTGTTGTTATGCCCACCGGTAAAACCGTGGCGGTAGTGTATAACACTACTTCCTACGATGAAATGACTGGTATTATCCGTGATATTACAATCCTTTTACTTTTGGCTTCAATTATGGTTGTAATATTCATTATGTTTGCCGCATATTTAATGACCAACCGCCTTGTGCGTCCTATTAAAGAAATGGCAGAAGCATCCCACGGTATCAGTAAGGGGGATTTTTCTAAAGAAATCACCGTTGACCGTGATGATGAAATCGGAGATTTGGCTGTGGAATTCAACCACATGATACAGTCCCTTGCTGCAGGAGAACAAATGAACCGAAGTTTTGTTGCAAATGTTTCCCATGAACTTAAAACTCCTATGACAAGTATCGGCGGATTTATTGATGGTATTCTTGATGGAACTATCCCTCCCGAAGATCAGAATAAATATCTCAAGATTGTATCAGCTGAAATAAAACGGCTTTCCCGAATTGTAGTATCTATGCTAAATCTGGCAAAAATAGAATCGGGAGAAATTGAACTTAAACCCGAAAGGGTAAATTTGAGCGAAATGATTATCAACATTGCTCTTGGTTTCGAACATCAAATAAACGAAAAAAATATTGATATTCGTGGTTTTGATACCCTCCCCGAAACCAATGTTTATGCCGACCGCGACCTTATATACCAAGTGTTTTACAACCTTTGTGAAAACGCTATCAAATATACCCCCGAGGGCGGATATGTAGAATTTGGCGGATTAGAAAAAGATAATATCACTACCTTCTATATCAGAAATTCGGGGGAAGGCATCCCCGAAGAGGAATTACCCCTTATATTTGACCGATTCTACAAGGTGGATAAATCCCGTGGTACCGACCGCAAAGGTACGGGACTTGGACTTTATCTTGTTAAGACCATTGTATCCTTGCATCGAGGTACTATTACCGTTAAGAGCGTGGAGGGTCAATATTGCGAATTTATTGTTACACTTTCAGATAATGCTAACATTGAATGCTAAATTTAAGGAGATATAATTATGGAAGAAAATAACCTTAATTTTAACAACCAACCAGAGGATATTCTTGCAGATATTCCAAAGGTAGAGGAGGATATGAACCCCGTTCCTGATAAAGTTGTTTATATTCCCCCTATTACACCGCCGCCTGTATCAAACGAGGAAACTGTATTGATTGAAGATGATTTTCCCCTTGAAAACAAAGAGGAAAATCTCCTTGCTGATGATACGGTTGCTGACCACATTGTGGATGCAAATAAAGTTTCAAATGAGTTTGAAACTTCCCAAGATGAGCAGGTGAACACCTTTACAAACGATCTTGAAAATCCTCAAGACTGCTACACAGTTCCCCCTGTTTCTCCCATTTATCCTGCCCAAAACACTCCACCCACTCCCCCTGTTCAGTACTACACTCCCAAACCCGCTAAAGACCCCTCGGTGGGAGGAAGCAAAAAAGGGCTTAAGATATTTGCCCTTATTCTTGCTGCAGTTATCCTCTGCATTGGCAGTATGTCGGTTGGATATTTTTCTGCATCAATTGTGAACGGTAACAATCCCATTGTTGAAGATGACATAAACCCTTCAACTGAAATTACTCCAGATGGAAATAAAAACAACAACGGAGATACCTCCTCCTTCCCAATCACCCAAGATTCAAGGGATGGAGTTAAATACGATACTGTGCAAAATGTTGCTGCAAAGGTATCTCCCTCTGTGGTTAATATCACCACCTACAATCCCTCAACGGGCAAAGGTGGATATGCTTCGGGAATTATTCTGAGTAAAGATGGATACATTCTCACCAACGACCATATTTATGCATCAATTCCCAATGCGAAATTCCTTATCACCCTTAATGACGGCACCGAATACAAGGCGAAGTACGTTTCGGGTGATACAAGAAGCGATATTGCTATTCTTAAAATCACCGATAAGGTTAAAAATCTTGTTCCCGCAAGTTTTGGCAAGTCATCCGAGATTAAGGTTGGCGAGACAGTTTTGGCTATTGGTCAGTCAAGCGGACTTTCGGGCACTGTATCTGAGGGTATTGTATCCGCTCTTAACCGACGTGTAAAGGGTAGCACATCCTCCTATTCTGAAAGACACATCCAAACCACCGCCGCTATTAATCCCGGCAACTCGGGTGGTGCTTTGGTTAATATGCAAGGCCAGGTTATTGGTGTTACCTCCTCTAAATATGTGGATGAAAACGTTGAGGGAATTTGCTTTGCTATCCCCATTGATTCCGCACTCAAAGTTGTATCTGAACTTCAAAAACACGGCAAGGTTGTCAGCCGTGCAAAACTCGGTATAACCTATTCCGCCATTGGCACCGTTGCTGCCGAGATAAACAAAACTCCCACCGGACTTTATATTCAAGAAATAAGTCCCGAAAGCGGTCTTTACGGCAAAGGATTTACTAAGGGGGATATTATCACCCATATCAACGGCAAGATTATCAAGGATGATCGCACCGTTTTAGACTTTATTGAAAATTCCAAGGCGGGTGATATTTTAGACCTTACTATATTTGTAAGTTCCACCGCCGTTTCCAAGTCGGTAGATGTTAAACTTGTTGCAGCAGAAAGCGGAAGCAGTTATTCTACTAATGACGATTCCTCCTCCGGCGGAAGTGTATTTGATGTTATACCCAATCCAAACAATGAATAAAGGTGTTGTCTTTTATGGATAGTATTAAATTCAACAAAAGAAACTGTAAAATGATTGCTCATCGCGGTTTAAGCGGCGTGAAATTTGAAAACACTTGTGAAGCATTTTACGCTGCTGCAAGTCGCAGTTATTATGGTATAGAAGCAGATATCCATGTAACATCCGATAAAAAATTTGCCATTCTCCACGATAGCGACACAGGTCGTATTGGTAACATTAAATTAGAGGTGGCACAAACCACCTTGGAAGACTTACAAAAAAAGGTTACCCTTTATGATGAGGATAACAACCGACTTTCAGGCACCATTCCCTCCCTTGCAGATTATATAAACATCTGCAAAGAATCGGGCAAAAAGGCATTTTTAGATCTTAAAAACCGATATGATCCCGCCGATATTGATAAGATAATTGATGAGATTATTGATTTGGGATACATTGAAAACACCGTTTTTGCATCCTTCCATTTCGATAATTTGCAGGTGGTTAAAGGTAGGTTACCAAATCAAAAAATCCAATTTCTTACTCCATTTGTAAACGAGGCAATTCTCAATAATTTAGAGGGATATCACTTCGATTTGAGTGTCCGTTATTACGGTAGCGGTTTTAATAAAGAGGTAATCGACAGACTTCACAAAGCGGGTCTTGAGGTTTGTTGTTGGACGGTAAATGATCCCGAAGCCGCCCTTGACCTTATTGATATGGGTGTGGATTATCTTTCTACCAATATTTTAGAGTGAAAAACAACAGAAAAGAGAAGATTCGCATATTAACGAGTCTTCTCTTTCTTTTTGTCTGTTAAGTGATATGCTGACTAAAGTCAGCGTGATATTTTCGCTTTGCGAAAGTGATATTGAAGCCTTGCGGCTTCAGTGATATTCTATTCGCCCATAAACTTGCGAAGCAAATATCACTCGGCGTAAGCCGAATAACACTGCGTAGCAATAGAACTCGCCGTAGGCGAATAGAACTGGCGTGATACTCCGTTAAGAGTATCACGCCAATGCGGCGCCGTTTTTGGTTTTATCGACCGAAGATACGGAC
>JAZQJN010000143.1:0-4076 GCA_045541655.1 Acutalibacteraceae bacterium | reverse complement strand
ACATGGCTACGATCCGACTTCTGGTGGATTTTTCTCCATTAGGTAATTCAATTTCATCCACTCTAAGGTTTATGATTCTTCCGTTGTAAATAGTCTTTTGAGATAATGTTTTTTCGGTTAAATCCATTACAATCTATCCTTTATGTAAATATTAATAAATCCAAAGTCCGTCCTGATTCAATACCGTAAGTTTCAGTTTACCGTCTTCGCCAAAGAAAAAGGCAACAACAGTATCATCGTACTTATATACCTGATAGGTGGAATTACTTTCACCGTAAAGAAGCATATCTGCAACATCTTCGGGAACAACGCCGGATTTAATACCATTACCAAGCACCGTTGTAACGTCGCTTTCGGTTGTGATAGTAGGTTCAAATCCATATACGGTGTCGGGATTAACAATAGCTGCAATACCTGTATTGGTGTCATCATTGGTGAAATAGATAAAATATCCACCTACTGTATAACGTATAAATCTTGTACCCTCTTCTCGGTAATAATCGCCTTCCTCGAAAAGTGACCTGAAATCAAGTGAAGACATTCCCAAATGGATGGTTTCAGAAATAGCGTTGTGCATTATATCTTCGTATTTAATATTAACCTTACCGGTTTTTATTTTAGATATAACGTCATCGGCTTTTATTGTAATGGTGCTTTCTCCATTGTAAAAAGTTGGTATAGAGGAAGAGTCGTTGCTTTTATCTCCGCAAGCGTAAAAAGATAATACCAAACATAAACAAACAACCAATAATATAATCTTCTTCATAATAAACCCTCCAAGGTATATAATACTAAACTACATTATAAATTTATCACATTTTATATGAAAATTCAAGGATAATATAAAATAGGGGGATAAAAATTACAAAAAATTAACACTCCAATACTATACAAAAAGAGAATAATGTGATAAAATACAAATATTATTTTTTAGGAGATAATATCAATGGGATTATTCAATAATTACAACAAACCCGGTAAGGGCATTTCAAAAGACGAAAAACAAAAGAATGCAATAGCAAGATTTATTGAACTTTACTTTAGAAAATTTTGGAGCATTTGTATTTTAAATCTTATAATAGTGCTTTGTGCTGTTCCATTTTTGGCTTTGTCTTATGGGATTTTTTCTATTGTTGGTAAAGGAAATTTAGCACTTACTGAGAATTTCCAGCTTCGTATGATAATATCCCTTGTCCCATTTTCTTTTTTTGGCCCTTTTATTGCAGGAGGACTCAGAATTACAAGGGATTTTGTCAGAGGGGAACCTGTTTTTTTATGGAATGATTTTATATCCACAATAAAGAAAAATTTTAAACAAACCATAATTTTCTCTATTATTTCATATATTGGTGTAGCGGCGTTTTCCTATGCTATACCCGCTTATTATTATGTAGAGGGTTTTACAAAATATATTCTTTTTCCCATTACAATGGTAGCTGCCCTTATATTTCTTTTTACCCAATATTACTACTATATTATGGCAATCACTTGCAATTTAACTGTAAAACAACTTGTTAAGAATTCGGTTATTTTGTCTATGGCTTGTATTATGAGAAATTTATTGTTGACCGTAATTTTAGGTATAGTTTTTGTAGCGATTTGTGTCATGGCAATTTATGGAATAGCCACCCCTGTTCTTTTTGCGATAGTATTTATGTTCATACTGTTTTTTGCTATTGGATTTATGTTATATTCAATAAGTTTTATATCCTTCCCAGCCATTAAAAAATATATCATTGATCCTTATTATATGAAAGAGTCAAAGGAAACAATGAACACTATAAAAGGTGAAGAAGATACCGAATGTGACGGAGAAGAGGAAAAGCTAAACGAAGAGCCCAAATCAGAGTACGTTTATCATAATGGTAGAATGATACATCGTTCGGTGCTCGAGGAAGATGCCCTTTTTGATGACTCTCTAAATATCGGCACAGGAAATAATGATTAGTTTTATTATTGATGTTAGAATTTTTTTAAAAAATACTTGACAATATAAATTTTTGGTAGTAAAATAAATCAAGAATTAAATATTTCTAAAAGCTGTGATGAAGAATGGTCATGGAGAAAGACAGCGCAGAGAGCTGATGTTTGGTGTAAATCAGTGTGTTAATTATCCTTGTCCTCTCACTTCTGAGCCGGGAACCTGAAGCTTTGGTGTGTAGGGTGACACGTGTCTGCTACGTTAGTGCATAGGGGTTATAAGACCTTGAAGAGTGGTGGATTTTATATCCGCAATTTGAGTGGTACCGCGAGTGAAAATTGTATTTACACCCGTCTCAAAGCAAAGTTATGGCTTTGAGACGGCTTTTTTTATAAAACCATAAAATTACTCTTGAAAGGAGTTTAAAAAATGAAAAAGATAAATGTTACCGACATCACCCTTAAAAAGCTTTCGGAGGATAGAGCAGTATCTCTGCTTTTTCGTGAAAAATCTGCAATTGCAAATTGTGCCGATTCAATAGGTGTAGATGCCATTCAACTACCTTTCGTAAAAAATGTTCGTGAAGATACTATTATCTATAAAACTATTGCACAAAATGTGCAAAACGCAGTGCTTGCTATCCCTGTTGGATTTAATTGTGAGGATATCTCTATCGCTTATGAATGCGTTAAAGAAGCTAAAAAACCTCGTTTACAGGTTGAACTTCCTGTATCTACTATTCGTATGGAATACGCATATCACGTAAAACAATCTAAAATGCTTGAAAAGATTGCTGAACTTGTAAGAGGTGCAAAAGCATTTTGTAACGATGTTGAATTTTCCGCTTTGGATGCAACAAGAGCAGATGAAGACTTTCTTATTTCCGCAGTTAAAGAGGCCGAAAATAACGGTGCTACAATGATTACTATTTGTGATGAAGCAGGCATCTCTACTCCTGATGATATCGCGGTGTTAGTGGCAAAGGTAAAAGAAAGTGTAAATGTACCCGTGTATGTTCAGGTGTCCGATCGTATAAATATGGCGGTGGCATCTGCATTTTCTGCGATTAAAAACGGTGCAGATGGATTAAAATGTGCGATGGTTGGGAAGGATATTCTTTTAACCGGTGAAATTTCCGATGCAGTGAACGCTTGCGGTGCCCAAATCGATGCAGAGATTAAACTCATTAATACAAAAATTCACGCAAGTATCGATGATATAATCGCTAATATTGGTCATAACACTTATGAAGAAGATAATAAAATAAGCGAAAACAAGAAAATATTACTTGATTCTGATTCCACTTTGGTACAGGTTGCAGAAGCTGCATCGGTATTGGGGTATGAACTTTCCGATTCTGACATTGGTAATGTATATAAAGCTCTTAAGCAAGTTTGTGAAAGAAAGGGTACAGTGGGATATAAAGAGTTTGAAGCAGTTATTGCAAGTTATGCAATGCAAGCACCCTCTACCTATCATTTTGAATCCTATACTACCACCAGTAGTAACGTATCAAGTTCAATGTCACAAATCACTCTGAAATGTGATGATGAAATCATTTGTGGTGTTAGTGATGGGGATGGCCCCATCGACTCGGCTTTCCGAGCTATTGAACAATGTATTGGTCATCATTATGAATTGGATGATTTCCAGGTCCAATCTGTAACAAAGGGTAAAGAAGCGTTGGGTTCTGCACTTGTCAGACTTCGTAACAATGGTAAACTTTATTCGGGTAACGGTATATCCACCGACATAGTTGCCGCAAGTATCAGAGCATATATTAATGCTTTAAACAAAATCGTGTTTGAGGAGGCATAATATGAAAATCGTATTTTCGACTAAAAATGTAAGTCGAGCATCATTCCTTGATATTTGTCGTTATGCCTATGACTATGGTTTTGAAGGATTTGAGATTTACGATGCCATCAAAGAAAGAAACGGACATCACGATAGCATTTTAAGGCGTGAACGTACCGCGGATGCTAAAAGAAAACTTGTTAACAGAGATTTGGCGGTATCAGCACTTCGTATGCCGTTTTCGGTTGAAAAAGAGGAATGTACCTCTGAACTTGTTCAAAAGTATATTGATATGGCAGCAATTGCAGGAATAGATAACGTTATCTTAAGGGTAGAAGAGGAGACCTCTTTTGATGTT
>JAZQJN010000142.1:0-2373 GCA_045541655.1 Acutalibacteraceae bacterium | reverse complement strand
ATTATATTTTGACAATTTATCCTATAAATTTCAACAGTTATATAAAGATTATATTACCGAATTCGATCACCGTTTAGAGTTATTATCCAATAAATTGGATGTTTTTTCTCCACTTGAGAATTTAAAAAGAGGATATTCTGTAATCGAAAAAGATGGCAAGGTTATAAATAGTGTTGACGGCATAAATGTTGGAGATCATTTCTCTGTAAGACTATCAGACGGCGAAATTATTGCCGAAAGAAAGGAGTAGTTTAAGCAATGAATAAACATTATCGTTCTTTAGAGTTACCTAAGGTTTTGGAACGACTATCTTCTGTTTGTTCTTGCCCTGATTCTGCCGAAAAAGCGTTAAAACTTACTCCTAAATCGGATTTTAATGAAGTTAGTTATAATATGTCACAAACCGTTGTTGCGTATAAACTAATCGGTATGTTTGGTTCACCATCCTTTGGTGGAATAAAGAACGTAAACAACGCTCTTGCTCGTGCAACAAGCGGTGGTTCACTTTCGGCTTATGAATTACTTTCTGTATGCGAAGTGTTGAGAGTTGTCCGTTCACTAAAAGAATGGAAAGAACGCCACGATATTGGAGAAACTTCCCTTGACAATATTTTCGATATTTTATACGTTAACAAGCATTTAGAAGATAGTATTTCTTCCGCTATTATCAGTGAAGAAGAAATAAGCGACAACGCTTCTCCTGAACTTGCGAATATCCGTCGAAAAAAGAGGACGGCATCAAGCAAGGTAAGAGATCAACTCGAAAAAATGATTCGTTCCAAGTCCACCCAAAAATATCTTCAAGAATCTATTATCACTATTCGTGATGGTCGATTTGTTGTGCCTGTAAAAGCGGAAAATCGTGCCGATATCCCAGGTCTTGTTCACGATACATCTTCTTCTGGTTCAACAGTATTTATTGAACCTATGGCTGTTGTAGAGGCAAATAATGAATTAAAGATATTAGAAGCAAAAGAAAGAGAGGAAATTGACCGAATTCTTCAAGCATTATCTACAGCAGTCGGTGAATTTTCCGAGGGTATAAAAATTGGATATTCTGGACTTATTGAACTTGATTTAATTTTTGCAAAGGGTAAACTTGCCTATGATATGAAGGCAACCGAGCCAATTATAAATGAAAAGGGCGTTATTGATTTGAAAAACGCTCGTCATCCTTTGCTTGATCCTAAAAAGGTTGTTCCTATTAATATAAACATTGGTGATACTTTTGATACGTTGGTTATTACAGGCCCAAATACGGGCGGTAAAACGGTATCTCTTAAAACACTTGGTCTTCTGACCCTTATGACTATGTGCGGACTAATGATACCCGCCGATGAAAACAGCAGGGTATCTGTTTTTGATAATATTCTGTCTGATATTGGTGATGAGCAAAGTATTGAGCAATCATTATCTACCTTTTCTGCTCATATGACCAATATGATAGAAATTTTTAAGGTTGCAGATTCATATAGTTTGGTGCTTTTGGATGAACTCGGTGCAGGTACAGACCCTGTAGAAGGTGCGGCATTAGCCATATCTATTCTTGAAAATCTGCGAATAAAAGGTTGCAAAGTTGCCGCTACCACCCACTATGCAGAACTTAAAACATTTGCACTATCTACAGATGGTGTTGAAAATGCAAGTTGTGAATTTAATGTAGAAACCCTTAAGCCAACCCATCGGTTGCTTATTGGTTTGCCCGGTCGTTCTAATGCTTTCGCCATACTCACTAAACTTGGTATGAACACCAGTATTATCGGTCGTGCCAAAGAACTTGTCTCTTCAGAAAACACTAAATTTGAGGAAGTCGTAGAGGATTTACAAGAATCACATTCAAAACTTGAAAACGAACGAAGAGAACTTATGCGTCTTCGTGCCGAAGCAGAGGCACTTGCAAAAAAAGCAAGGGCTGAAGCCGATTCTGTAAAAGCAGAAAAAGAAAAAATTCTTGAACAAACCAAGACTAAAGCCAAACAGATTATCAATTCTGCCCGTGCAGAATCTAATCGTTTATTAAATGACCTTGAAGATATGAAGAAAGAATTTTCTTCACAAAATAGTGCTGAAATGGTGCGTCGTGCAAGAGCACAAATTAAATCTGGTATCGGAAATATTGAAAATATTGCCGATCCTGTTGAGGAACGAAAGAACACAGGATACGTTTTACCACGTCCTTTAAAAGCAGGAGATAACGTTTTACTTGTGGATATTGACAAAAAAGCGGTTGTTATTACACCACCCGATAACAACGGCATGGTTTACGTTCAAGCTGGTATTATTAAGACAAGGGTTGATATTTCAACCTTAAAATTAATTGAAGAAAAGACCTCAAGCATTCCCCAAAAAAGAAAAATTGCCCCAAGTCGGAGG
>JAZQJN010000141.1:0-7295 GCA_045541655.1 Acutalibacteraceae bacterium | reverse complement strand
GGAATGTCGGCAACCTTTGCCGCCGTTGTTGCTATTGCCCACGCGGGACAAAATATCGTTTGCAGCAGCGAAGTTTACGGCGGTACCTATAATCTTTTCTATAAAACTCTCCCTGAACTTGGCATTGAAACAAGATTTTTCACCCCCGCCGACACCGATGAATTCATCGAAACCCTTATTGATGAAAACACCCGTCTTATCTTCGGTGAAACCTTATCTAACCCCTCCCTCACCGTATTTGATACCGAACGTTATGCAGCCCTCGCCCATAAGCACAATATCCCCCTTATGATGGATAACACCTTCCCCACCCCCGCAAAGTGTAATCCCTTCGAGTTTGGTTGCGATATCATCGTTCACGCCACCACAAAATATATGGACGGTCACGCCGCTGCAATGGGTGGTGCCATTGTTGATTCGGGTAACTTCGACTGGAAGAAGAGCGGTAAATTCCCCGAACTCTGCACCCCCGATGAATCCTATCACGGCGTAGTTTACTGCGAACAATTCGGCAAGGCAGCATACATTATGAAGTGCCGTGCCCACATTATGAGAGATTTGGGAATGACCCCCTCTCCCTTTAACGCATTCCTTCTGGACCTTGGTCTTGATACTTTAGCCCTTCGTATGGACAGACACTGCGAAAACGGTCAGAAGGTGGCAGAATTTTTAAATAAGCATCCTAAAATCAAGGCGGTAAACTATCCTTCCCTTGAGGGTAATCCCCAATACGACCTTTGCAAAAAATATATGCCAAACGGTTCCTGCGGTGTTGTATCTTTTGAAATCGAGGGTGGCAGAGATGCCGCCACCAAGTTTA
Source organism: Acutalibacteraceae bacterium (assembly GCA_045541655.1). Classification (GTDB taxonomy): domain Bacteria; phylum Bacillota; class Clostridia; order Oscillospirales; family Acutalibacteraceae; genus UMGS1484. The sequence continues at coordinate 6,475 of JAZQJN010000141.1, read as the reverse complement.
TGGAAAATCTTAAACTCGGTAAGATTATGACCCACGTTGCCGACAGTTGCACCTGTGTTTTACATCCCGCCTCCACCACCCACCGTCAACTTTCCGATGAACAACTGGTTGACTGCGGTATCTCCCCCGCTATGGTGCGTATGTCGGTTGGCATTGAGCATATTGAGGATATTCTTGAAGATATTGAAAACGCTCTTAAATAATATTTTATTGAGGTCTTTGTAATGAAAAAAGTTTTACTTCTCGGCGACTCTATCCGACTGAATTATATGCCTAAAGTCTTTAGAAACCTTGACGGAATTGCCGAGGTTGTAGGGCCTCCCGATAACTGCCGTTTTGTGCGATACACCATTGCAAACATCAGAGAATGGCTCGGTACTTATGGCACCCCCGATGTTATCCACTGGAATAACGGCATCTGGGACGTGCATCATTTTCTTGACGGGGATGACAAAGTGCTTACCACTTTAGAGGAATATCTTTGCGACCTTGAGAGATTATATAACTATCTTCGCAGTACGGGGGCTAAGATAATCTTTGCCACATCCACCCCCTGTAAGCCGGAGTATCCCTTAATGAATAATGAGGATATTATCCGCTACAACAAGGCGGCGGTGGAACTGCTTAAAGATAAGGTGGATGAAATAAACGACCTTTATTCTTTGGTTAATTCAGATATTGAAAAATATATCTGCAACGACAATCTCCACTTAAGCAAGGATGGTATTGCGGCAGCGGGAAATCAAGTTACCGAGATAGTTAAAAAGTATTTGTAATCCCTTTTTTTGAAGAGGAGAAAATAAAATGAAAATTACCTGGAGAAATCTATTCAGAATAGGCATCTTGTTTTTTGCTCTGTATCTTTGTATTCATTATCTGGATGCGGTGCAGAGTTTTGTTGCCCTTATTGTAGGGGCGGCAACCCCATTTTTTGTGGGATTTGCTATCGCCTATGTGGTAAATATTTTGATGTCGTTTTATGAGAAAATATATTTCCCAAAATCCACAAAAAAAGCGGCGGCAATTACCCGCCGTCCCCTTTGTATGACGTTATCTTTTATTTCGCTTCTCGTAATAATTGCACTCGTTGTATATTTGGTTGTACCAAAATTTGTGGATTGTATTAAACTTCTTACCGCCCAAATTCCTCCCTTTATTGAGGATGTTATTTCAAGTAAGTTTGTTACAAAATATATCCCTGCGAATATCTATTCCAAAATTACCGAAATCGATTTCAACCAACTGCTCACAAAGGGAATGCAGTTTATTGCTTCGGGAATCGGCGATGTTACCAATGTTTTGGTATCGGCGGTTTCCTCGGTGGTATCGGGTGTTGTTACCGCATTTATCAGTATAATTTTTGCCGTATATATTCTTGCATCGAAGGATAAACTTATATCTCAGGTGTATCGCCTTATCCACGCGTATTTGCCCAAGTTTGAAAAGCGTGTTAAATATGTAATTTCGGTTTTTAACCAGAGTTTTAAAAAATATATCGTCGGTCAGGCAACCGAAGCGGTAATACTGGGCGTACTTTGCACCTTGGGAATGCTTATTTTCCGTTTCCCTTATGCAGGAATGATAGGTGCTTTGGTTGGATTTACCGCCATTATCCCCGTTGTGGGATCCTATATCGGAGCGGGTGTGGGTGCCTTTATGATGCTCACCGATTCTCCCCTTAAGGCACTTTTATTCCTTGTATTTATCATAGTTTTGCAACAACTTGAGGGTAATCTTATCTACCCCAAAGTTGTGGGCGATACTGTGGGACTTCCTGCCCTTTGGGTACTTGCCGCAGTTATTGTGGGCGGTGCACTTTTCGGCATTGTTGGTATGCTTGTTGGCGTACCCCTTATGGCAGGTTTATATCGTCTTATCCGTGAGGATGTGCAAAAACGGGAAGAGTTAAATTCTCAAAAAGTTTTACAATAATAAAAGATATCTTCCTTGTCCATAGGACAAAATATACAATTACACAAAAGGGAAAAGCACGAACAAACTGTTCGTGCTTTTTTCTTTTCTTTATAAAAAAATTTCAAAAAATTTACTCAAAAAAGCCAATGACTTTTTTATAAAATTCCGAAGGGTTTGCAAGGAATTTTTCTTTAATTATTCCTGCCTGAATTGAATCGCAGGCGGGAATGTTTGCCCTAAGAAGTTCGGTATCTCCTTCCATTATCCTGATGGAAACAACGTAATCTCCCTTGTCGTTCTTAATTATATCCACCTTGTTTTGCTCTAAAGCGGATGAACGGGAAATGAGCCGTAAAGATTCGGCGGTTGCTCGTTCTCGAATGGATATTGGAAGCACCGTTTCAAGTTGATTTGCAATATCCAAACCCGAATTCTGAATAAGCAAAACCGAGTCGTTTTCTTCCTCGATTTCTAAAATAGTTTCGTTGTTTTTTAGTTCATCAAGGGCTTTGGTAATATACCAGAAACCACTCATTCCGTCCTTTTGGAGTGTCTCATAAAGGATATCCTTTTTCACCTTGCCACCTGCGGTTTTAAGCAGATAACAAATAAGAATTTTCACATCATTCAGACTTCTGAGTCCCCCTGCACTTATATCAAAATCAAAGATTTTTTCATTTTTTTTTGCGGGTTTTATTTTAGATAATTTATCAGAAATTTTATTCAGTTCTCCTGCACCCACGGTTAAGATAATATCCCCCGGTTTTGCAATTTGAGATATAAAGTTTGCCATATCATCAAAATCGGGAATAAGATAGGACCCCTCTATTCTCTTTGCCAGATCGGCAGAGGTAACACCCACGGTGTTCTTTTCTCTTGCGGCAAAAATATCGGCGAGAATAAGCATATCGGGGCGGGAAAGTTGTTCCACAAAATCCTCAAAAAATGCGGCGGTACGGGTAAAGGTGTGGGGTTGGAATGCCACAATAACCCTATCGAATTCCATAAATGATACCGCATCTAAAAGTGCCTTAATTTCATTGGGATGATGGGCATAATCATCATAAATCATAGCACCGTTTATCTGTCCTTTATACTCAAAACGCCTGCCTACCCCTGCATAGGAGGAAAGTCCACGTTCAATGGATTTATCATCAAATCCTGCACCTAAGGCGGCGGCAGCGGCGGCAAGAGCATTAAGGATATTGTGTTCCCCGGGAACCAGCATCTTAACGTGGCAAAGTTTTTTATTGCGATAAATAATATCATATTCGGGAAGTCCACGGGTAAGTTTAATGCGTTCGGCGGTAACGTCGGCGGCATTTTTAAGACCGAAGGTAATGATGTGTCGGTCGATGCCCTCTATGCATTTCATAGTGTTATAATCATCCGCATTGGCGACCACCACACCGCTGTCTTCGGGGGTTAAAAGGGCAAATTTGCGGAAGGAATTGGATATATCATCCAAATCTTTAAAAAAGTCAAGATGGTCGGCATCTACGTTCAGAATAACCGCCACTGTGGGATGAAACTGCAAAAATGAATTACAGTATTCACAAGATTCAAGGATAATGGGGCCCTTTCCTATGCGATGTCCCCCACCGATAGCCGATAAATTTCCGCCTATCATAACCGCAGGGTCATAGTCCCCTGCCAAAGCGATGTGGGTAACCATTGATGATGTAGTGGTCTTACCGTGAACACCTGCAATACATATTGCTTCATCGTGGTTTTTCATAATGGAGCCCCATGCTTCGGCTCGTTCAAAAACGGGAATCCCCTTACTGATTGCGGCGGCAATTTCGGGGTTATCGTTCTTTACGGCGGCGGTGCGGATAACGTAATCAATATCGTCAACGTTTGAAGGATTATGACCGATAAGTAGTCGGACACCCTTTTCCTCAAGACGGTGGGTGGCTTCGGAAGTTTTCATATCGGAACCGCTCACAAAAACTCCGCGAGAGAGCAAAGTTTCGGCGAGTGATGACATAGAAACACCGCCCACACCAACAAGGTGAGCCCTTTTTGTGTTATCGTTTATTAGATTATCGATAGAAATTTTAGTCATAATAATTCCTTCAGACAAATGATAGTTTATTTAAGTTGAGATGCAACTACATCGGCAATAGAATCGAGAACGCTTTTAAGTTTTGAAACATCTTTACCGCCACCCATGGCACTGTCGGGACGTCCGCCACCCTTACCGCCAAGTTCAGCGGTGGCTGTGCGGATAATATTACCTGCGTGGGCTCCCTTTGCTACGGCATCCTTACCGCAAACTGCACAAAGGGTAACGGAGGATTTATCATCAGATACAAGGGCTAAAAGGCATACAATATCGGCACCCATATCCCTTGCCTTATCACAGGCGGCACGAAGTCCGTCGGCAGATTCTGCCTTGATTTCGCCCGTAACAACGCGGATATCACCAACGGTTTTTGCATTGTTGATAAGTTCGGTAATTTGTCCTGCTGCCTTCTGATTTTCAAGTTGTTCTAACTTTTTCTCGGCATTTTTAAGTTCATTTACCACCGATTTTGCTCTTTCAACAACCTCATCACCAATGGATGATGCCTTAATGGCGGATGCGGTCTTTTTAAGGGTATCTTCACGGGCGTTAAGAAGGTCAAGGACCTTTCTTCCTGTAACTGCTTCGATACGGCGAACACCTGCGGCTACCGAGGTTTCGGATACAATTCGGAAAAGTCCGATATTTGCGGTATTGGATACGTGGGTACCTCCGCAAAGTTCGGTGGATACGTCGCCACAAGCAACAACACGAACCACGTCACCATATTTTTCACCAAAGAGAGCCATAGCACCCTTTTTCTTGGCATCTTCAATAGCCATTTCTTCGATTACAACGGGAACAGCCGAGAGAATTGCATCGTTAACCTTATCTTCAACGCTTTTGAGTTCTTCATCAGAAAGGGCGGAGAAGTGGGTAAAGTCAAAACGCATACGGTCTTTATCGACCAACTGACCTGCCTGCTCAACGTGGGTACCAAGTACACTGCGGAGGGCGGCTTGTAAAAGGTGAGCGGAGGTATGATTTCTCATTGTTTCGGCTCGTTTTTTATCATCAAAGGATGCACAAACGGTATCGGAAACCGAAATGTTACCCATGATGAGTTTACCTGCGTGGGTAAAGATACCGTCGGCGGTTTTCTTGGTATCAGAGACCATAAATTTAGCATTTTCGGTGGAGATAACACCGCTATCCCCTGCCTGTCCACCGCTTTCGGCGTAGAAGGGGGAGTTATCAAGAACGATAATGGCGTTTGCACCTTCACTTACGGCACCAACGTGTTCACCTTCGGATACAATATCCAAAACGGTGGCTTTTACGTTGTTTTCGGTATATCCGACAAACTTGGTAGCAGGGATATTCTCAAAGCCGATACCGTCGCTCTTCCAACTTTCGCCGTCGGATGCCTTACGGGCTTCTCTTGCCTTTGTTCTTTGTTCGGTCATAAGTTCCTTAAAGCGTTCTTCATCAACGGTAAGTCCCTTTTCGGCAAGAATATCGATGGTAAGGTCGAGGGGGAATCCGTAGGTATCGTAAAGTTTGAAGGCATCATCACCGGAGATAACACCGTTATTGGCATTAAGGTCATTAAGCATAGAAAGTCCCTGGTCAACGGTTTTGTTGAAGGATGCTTCTTCGTTTACAATAACCTTGGTAATGAGAACCTTTTTCTCTTCAAGTTCGGGATATCCTGCCTTGTTTTCGTTTATTACAACGTCGCAAAGTTCCATAAAGAAGGGACGGTTAATGCCGATTAACTTTCCGTGGCGAACTGCACGGCGGATAATACGGCGGAGAACGTATCCTCTGCCTTCGTTAGAGGGAATAATTCCGTCGCTAATCATAAATGTAGCGGCACGTGCGTGGTCGGTAATGGCACGGATAGAAATATCGGTTTTGCTATCTACACCGTATTCTTTGCCGGAGATTTCGCAAACTTTATCTAAAATATTGCGGATGGTATCTACCTCAAACATATTATCTACACCCTGCATAACACAGGCAAGACGTTCAAGTCCCATACCGGTATCTATATTTTTATTTTCAAGTTCGGTATATGTTCCGTCACCCATATTGTTAAATTGGGAGAAAACGTTGTTCCAGATTTCCATATATCGGTCGCAGTCACAACCGGGTTTGCAATCTTTGGAACCGCAACCGTATTTTTCTCCGCGGTCGAAATATATCTCACTGCAAGGACCGCAGGGGCCGGTACCGTGTTCCCAGAAGTTATCTGCCTTGCCGAGTTTTACAATTCTTTCTTCGGGTACGCCGATAACGTCACGCCATAAAGCGTATGCTTCGTCATCCTCTTCATAAACAGAGGGCCAAAGAAGTTCTGCGGGGATGGCTAAAGTTTCGGTTAAAAATTCCCAAGCCCAGGGAATTGCTTCATTCTTAAAATAATCACCGAAGGAAAAGTTACCAAGCATCTCAAAGAAGGTGCCGTGGCGGGCGGTGATACCAACACGCTCAAGGTCGGGGGTACGGATACATTTCTGACAGGTGGTAACCCTGTTGCGGGGAGGGGTA
>JAZQJN010000140.1:0-6352 GCA_045541655.1 Acutalibacteraceae bacterium | reverse complement strand
TTTTTTTATTTTAGTTTAGATAAAAATATAAATTTTTTTACGGGTTTTAATGCCCGTACATATACGTATAACAGTATAACACACCAAACATCCTTTTTCAAGGGTATTTGGTGTGAATTTTAATTGCTTTTATTTTGTTTTTTTGTTTACTTTTCCCATTTATCAAGAAGTGCATTGATTTGATCGGCAAGTTTAGCAATATCCTTATTGGCTCTGCCATCGCTACGCTTAACAACCGACATAAACCGTTCTGCGGTAGAAAGAAGTCGTGCATAGGATGCAGAATGCTTTTTGGTGGCCACCTTTTTGGCAACCCGCTTGCGGTCGCCAAACTCTACAAATTCCCCCGATATAAGGTCGAAACTGTCTCCGCTAAAGGGAGCATAGGCATCAAGCCCAACCTCGGTTTTAACCCTTTTTGCAAAGTGTTCGCAAACCTCATCCTGACCGTGTACCACAAACACCTTTGAGGGTTTATCGGTATAGGAGGATATCCACTTAATAAGACCGCTGTCATCGGCGTGACCGCTGACACCATTTAAGAATTTAATATCCGCCTTAACCTCTACCGTTTCACCGAAAAGTTTAACCGATTTATTGCCCTCAAGAAGCAGTCTGCCAAGGGTACCTTCTGCCTGATATCCTACAAAAAGGATTGTGCATTCGGGTCGCCAAAGATTGTGTTTAAGATGATGTCTTATACGTCCTGCCTCACACATTCCGCTGGCAGATATGATGATTTTAGGAGCATTATCGAAGTTAATCATTCTGCTCTCATCACTTGTTGTGGTGGTGCGAAGTCCCTCAAAAGAAAGGGGATTTATACCCTTATTTATGAGTTCCATTGTATCCGCATCAAAGCAGTCATAGGTATTGCGGGTAAAGGCAATGGTGGATTCTATAGCCAAGGGACTATCCACATAAACTGCAAAATTATTGTATCCTTTCACCCTTCCCTCTGCCTTGATTTGTCTGAGGAAGTAAAGAAGTTCCTGAGTTCTGCCCACTGCAAAGGAGGGGATAACTACGTTACCGCCTTTATCGAAGGTTTCTTGAATAAGCTGGGATACGTTTGTTATATAGTCAGGGGTCTCTCCGTGACTTCTGTCGCCATAGGTGGATTCCATTACCACGTAATCTGCCGATTCAAGATAGGTGGGGTCTTTAAGAATAGGTTGATTAAGATTACCTATATCCCCCGAAAAGACTATCTTTTTGGTAACATCCCCCTCGGTTGCCCACGCCTCAATAGATGCGGAGCCGAGAAGATGTCCTGCATCGTTAAAGCGAACCTTAAGTTCGGGCATTATTTCAATTTCTTCATTATATTTGCAGGGAACGAAAAGTTTAATTGCCCCTATGGCATCATCCATTGTATAAAGGGGTACGTAAGGTTCTTTACCCGAACGGGCTGCCTTACGGTTACGCCAGGTTGCTTCAAACTCCTGAATATGTGCCGAATCTCTGAGCATAAGGTCGCACAAATCCGAAGTAGCATAGGTGGAGTAGATATTCCCCCTGAAACCTTTGCTGTATAAAAGGGGTAATAATCCCGAGTGGTCGATGTGAGCGTGGGTTAAAAGAACACAGTCAATGGCCGATGGCATTTCGGGGATTTCTGCATTTTCGTAGGTATCTCCCCCCTGCTCCATACCGCAGTCAATAAGGATATTTTTATCTCCTATTTCCAAAAGGGTACAACTTCCCGTTACTTCGTGAGCCGCACCGATAAAGGTAAGTTTCATATATCTCTCCTCCTGGGTAAAAAAATAAATTTCAGTTAATCTATGCGTCCTGTTAAAGCACCCATTGTTTCTAAATCGCCAAAGCCGATTTGTCGCAGGGCTTCATACACGCCGATGGCTACGGTGTTGGATAAATTTAAACTCCTTGCACCCTCTCGCATAGGCATTCTGACGCACATATCATAGTGTTTTTTAAGAAGACTTTCAGGCAGTCCTGCTGTTTCTTTGCCAAAAAACAGATAATCTCCGTCCTTATATTCCACCTCACAGTAGGTCTTTTGTGCCTTGGTGGAAAAGAAAAAATATCTGCCATTATTTTTCTCAAAAAAGTCATCTAAATTCTTGTAATAAGTAATATCAAGAAGATGCCAATAATCGAGCCCTGCCCGTTTTAATTTAGCATCATCTATTTTGAACCCCATTGGCTCCACAATATGAAGCCGAGTGGCGGTTGCTCCGCAGGTACGGGCAATATTGCCTGTATTTTGGGGAATTTGTGGTTCTACAAGTACAATGTTGAGTGCCATTCTTTTATACCTTCTTTAGGATTATTCCATATAGTCGAATTCCATATCGTATATAGATACGGTATCTCCATCCTCAACGCCCTGTCTTTTCAGTTCTGCAATAATACCGCTCTTGTGGAGGGTGCGTTCAAAATATTGCAAGGATTCATAGTCATCGGGATTGATGGTTGCCATTATCTTTTTAAGCCAGGGTGCCTCTACGTGATATACTCCGTTCTCTAAGGTTACGGTGAAATCGGGTATCTTTTCGGCATAGTCGGGAATCTCTACGGGATCGGGTTCAAACTTCATAACGGGGGGAAGTTTGCTCAGTTCCGATGCCACAAAGTTAATTAAATCCTTTGTTCCCACCGTTGCGGGGGCACATATTGCAAAGAAGGGAATACCCTTATCTTCGATATATTTTCTAAAACGTTCAAGTTGCTCTTCGTCGGCAATATCACTCTTATTTGCCGCTACAATTTGGGGGCGGGTGCTTAAATCTTCGCTGAACACCTTAAGTTCTTTATTGATGGTTTCAAAGTCTTCGATAGGATCTCTGCCCTCACTGCCCGACACGTCCACAACGTGAACTAAAAGTCGGCATCTTTCTACGTGGCGAAGGAACTCGTGCCCTAAACCGACACCCTCTCCTGCCCCCTCAATAAGACCGGGGATATCTGCCATAACAAAGGAGGATTCCTCACCCATTCTAACCACACCGAGATTGGGGATAAGGGTGGTAAAATGATAGTTTGCAATCTTGGGTTTTGCGTGGCTTACCACCGATATAAGGGTGGATTTACCCACGTTGGGAAATCCGATAAGTCCCACATCGGCAAGGAGTTTAAGTTCAAGTTGAAGTGTAAACTCTTCACCGGGGATACCGCTTTTAGCAAATCGGGGTGCCTGACGGGATGAGTTGGCAAAGTGGCTGTTTCCCCAACCGCCCCAACCGCCCTTTGCGGCTACGAAGGGGGTATCGTCAGAGATATCTGCCATAAGCCGACCCGTTTCGGCATCGCGAATAAGGGTACCTACAGGTACCTCGATTATAAGGTCTTGACCTGTTTTACCGTAACACTTTGCACCGCCGCCGTTTTGTCCGTTTTCGGCAACGTATTTTCTTTTATATTTGAAGTCTGCAAGGGTGGAAAGATTAGAGTTGCACTTGAATATTACATCTCCGCCTTTACCTCCGTCACCACCGTCGGGACCGCCTGCGGGAACGTATTTTTCGCGGCGGAAGGATACCGCTCCGTTACCGCCATCCCCTGCTTTTATAAATATTTCTGCCTTATCTGTAAACATGGTATTCTCTATCCTTATCTGTTATTCCAATATTTTCTGTCAAGGGAACGGTACTGTATCGCCTCGGCAATATGTTTTACCTCTATTATTTCGCTTTCATCCATATCTGCTATGGTCCGTGCCACCTTTAACACTCTGTCATAGGCACGAGCGGAAAGTCCCAACTTATCGAAGGAGTTTTTCATAAGATTTTCTGCCGCCTCGGACATCACACAAACCTCTCGGAGCTTTGCCGAGGTAAGGTTTGCATTGGATGATATATTTGTGCCTTCGTATCGTCTATTTTGCACCTCTCGTGCCTTGTTCACCCTCTTTTTGATTTCGGCGGAGGGTTCGGCATCATCCTTTGAACTTAAGGATTCATAATCTACGGGAGGCACCTCCACGTGGATATCTATTCTGTCAAGTAAAGGTCCGCTTACCTTATTGAGATACCTTGCCGCAGCACCCTGAGGGCAGGTACAGGGCTTGGTGGGATGACCTAAATATCCGCAGGGACAAGGATTCATCGCCACAATGAGCATTACGTCGCAAGGATACGAAAGACGTCCCGCCACACGGGATATAGATACCTCTCCATCCTCAAGGGGTTGTCTTAAAACCTCCATAGAATTTCGTGCAAATTCGGGAAGTTCATCAAGAAAAAGAACCCCGTTATGTGCCAAACTTATTTCTCCCGGCTTTGGCACAGTACCGCCACCCGCCAAGGCCGCAGGTGATACGGTATGATGGGGGGAGCGGAAGGGTCTTTGTTCAATTAAGGGTTTACCTGAGGGCAAAACACCCGCTATTGAATGTATTTTGGTGGTTTCTATCTTTTCATCAAAGGTCATATCGGGGAGGATTGAGGGTATTCTTTTGGCCAACATACTTTTACCCGAACCGGGAGGCCCGATAAGAATAACGTTATGACCGCCTGCGGCTGCAACCTCCAAGGCCCTTTTTACCGCATACTGTCCCCTGACCTGAGCAAAATCGGGATAGTTTGTATCATCCCCGTCTTTATAATAATCATCCGCCTTCGCGGGTTTTATTTTTATTTCGCCTTTAAGGTGGGAAATAACCTCTCCCACATCGGCTGCGGGATATACGTTTATCCCCTCAACCACCGATGCCTCGGCAGCATTGTCAAAGGGAACAAAAACGCTGTGAAATCCGCATTGTCTTGCCTTTATTACCATTGGCAAGACCCCCGATGCTTTGCATATCTTACCCGAAAGGGAAAGTTCTCCCATAAACATATATCCCTCGGTGTTTACGTTCAGTTGTTCCGAGGATATGAGCAAAGAAAGGAAGATAGGCAGGTCATATAAAGGGCCCTCTTTTTTTGTATCTGCAGGGGCGAGATTTACGGTAATACGACTGTCGGGGAAGGTATATCCCTTATTCTTCATAGAGGAACGAACCCTCTCCCTTGACTCCTTAACGGCGGTGTCGGGAAGGCCTACCATATCGAAACGTCCCATCCCACGGGAAACGTCGGTTTCGACATCCACAATAAAGGCATCTATTCCAAAAAGTCCCGCACTATTAAGTTTTGCGTACATAAAACTCACCTCAACATTTTTAGCGTATCTTTATATTTTTTATACCCCACCTAAGAGGATATATACCATAGATGAAGACAGGCAAAATAATCCCACACAAAGAGGAATTGCCCACTTCATTATCTTTGAGAATAAGGTTTTGCCTCTAAAAATATCGGTATAAAAAATCCCCGTAAAGGTTGCTCCCACAAGAATTAGCGGCACACAATATCTGAAGTTCTGGGTGCAGGTGAAGGGATAATCAAAACAGAATTTTACATAGTTTATGAGGATAACCAATCCCACTAAAAGAAACATCCATGTAATGGTTGAATTTACTATATATTTCTTCTTCGCGAAACTATATATAACACCTAAAACTGCAACAGCGGTGAGTATCACACAACTAAAGAAAAGCAGATAACAGAAGAACACTCCCACATTTCCAACTGTGTATCCTTCCGCTGTGCTAAAGAGGGTAAATTCACCAAACACCGATGTTTTTAACAATCCTAAGAAAACATTGTATTCGTTATAATCAAATCCATTACTTCCCCACACTACAAAAATATTTTTAAGTGATTCAAAGGGAATACCAAAAAATCGTTGTAGGATAGAATAATCACCCAAGTATTGGTCCGATGCTGCCGAAAGCGAGGGTACATAGGTAATGGGTACATCGAAAAGGATTGCAGTGCGAATTTGCCACCAAAGTCCCAAAGGAATACATATAAGAGCAAAAATCACAAACTGTGGTAGCATGGATACAAATCCCTTGCCCATCCCCTTTTTGTTCATATTTTTAATAAGTCCCACAAGAAATACAAGAGCAACTGCAGGGGCGATAAGTCCCCCCGACATTTTTGACATCATAGAGCCACCAATGCACAATGCCACAACGATAATATTTTTTAAAGTAGGATTTTTATACCACACCATAGTTGCATATATTGCACCGAAGGCAAGAACCACCGATAACATATCGTTATTAACACTACCCGACATAATTATAAGGGTAGGATGAAAACATATCACCGCAAACGGAAGGATAAATGCCATTCCCTTTAGTTTTATAAATTGAAGGATTTTAGCACCTATTATCATACAGGCAGAGGAATAGAAAAGAGTGAGAAGTTGAATGCTTTCCACCGCTCCGTTATAACTCATACCAAGGGTGGTCATAACATTCATCCACATAGCCGAAACAAAATGGTGAAGGGGTGGGTGATAATATTGATTTAGTCCCTCCGGCTTTACTGTTGGC
>JAZQJN010000139.1:0-2250 GCA_045541655.1 Acutalibacteraceae bacterium | reverse complement strand
CACAGATATTCTTACCGGAATTTCTGAGGTCGAGCATATAATCTTCTTTTTCGCCCTTAACGCCGTCTTCATCATAGATATACCCGTCGGGTCCGGAAATGGTGATAACCTTTGCTCCTAATTTGTTGAGCATTTGTACGGTACCCCAAGCAACGTTACCGAAACCGGAAACTGCTACGGTTTTTCCTGCCAAATCAAGGCCATCGTGTTTGAGCATTTCTCTTGCAAAATATACGATACCGTAACCGGTAGCTTCGGTACGGCCTGCAAGACCGCCGTTTTGGGTTCCTTTACCGGTCCAGGTGCCATCAAAAGCATTAGAAAGGCGTTTGAATTGACCCATCATATAACCGATTTCTCTGCCGCCTACACCAAGGTCACCTGCGGGAACGTCGGTGTTAGGTCCGATGTGTCTGAAAAGTTCGGTTGCAAAACTTTGGCAGAATCTCATAATTTCGCCTTCGGATTTACCGTTAGGATCGAAGTCGGAACCGCCTTTACCACCACCGATGGGAAGACCGGTAAGTGCGTTTTTGAAGATTTGTTCAAATCCAAGGAATTTGATAATACCGATATATACGTTTTTGTTGAAACGGATGCCGCCTTTGTAGGGGCCAAGAACAGAGCTGAATTGAACTCTGAAACCTCTGTTTACTTGAACCTTGCCATTGTCATCAACCCAGGGTACTCTGAAGAATACTTGACGTTCGGGTTCTACCATTCTTTCAAAGACACCTGCATCAATAAGGTCTTGTCTTTGTTCGGCAACGGGCTGAATAGATTCAAATACTTCAGTTACGGTTTGAATAAATTCGGGTTCGCCGGGATTGCGTTGTTTTACTCTTTCGAGCAAATCTGCTAAATACGCATTTGTTAAAGCCATTGTTAACATCTCCTGAAAATAGATTCCGTTCAATTTTTTTACAGAACGGCACCTTCTAATTTTACACCTATTTTATCCATATATCAAGTAAATTGTTTGGAAAAATATAAAAACAATTTTTTTATGAATTTGTATATTTTTTACAAAATACGACTATTTACCGATTACCATCACACAAATATAAAATGTAATGATTTTGTACGGTTTAAGCTCTACCTTTATTCTCTCTTGATTTATTATAAAAATATAAACACAGATCAAAGGATACTATACAAAGATTAATGCAATAAAGTATGAGTGTATAATTCATTTGACCGTTAAGTACCTTACCCATAATTCCTGCACAATATCCAAAAATTATTGCCATAATAAACACAACGCTCTTTCCCTTGGTGGATTTGGATTTTATACTTTTGTAAACCGAGATAGGCCAAGATATTCCAAAACACAAAAGCATTATCATTTCGCAAATCTGAGGCATTTTGCTCTCCCCTTTTATAAACTTTTTCACATTATACTCTTGACAAAACAAGAAGTAAAATATATAATTAAACAAAAATCGATAATATACGCTTATGATTAAGGGGTGCTATTATGGATGTTCAAAAACTAAAATATTTCTATGAGGCGGCACGTATTCAACACATCACTAAAGCGGCTGAAAATTTACATATTGCACAACCTGCATTAACCCAAGCCATTCACCAATTAGAAAAGGAACTTTCGGTTCCCCTTTTTGCAAAGAACGGAAGAAACATTGTTCTTACCCCTTACGGGGTACATCTAAAAAAACGCTTGGAAGAAATATTACCCCAAATAGAAAAACTTCCCGATGAGATTGAACAGATGAAGGGCGAGGTCAATCGCACCATTAAACTAAATATTCTGGCGGCTTCCAATTTCGTTATTGATTCCATTGTGAAATTCCGAAAGACCCATCCCGACGTCATCTTTGACTTTGATCAAAACATCCATAACCAAGGGTATGATATCGTTGTATCTACCAACGGTGTCAAAGATACCACATCCCGTCAAGACCGAAAACGCGTGATTAAAACCGAAAATATTTACTTGGCTGTGCCGAAAATATCAAAGTATTCCTGCAGAAGTTCCCTATCTTTGGAGGAGGTTAAGGATGAGTATTTTGTAATGCTTTCGAGTTCCCGACTCTTCGGTATGGTGTGCAACAAGTTCTGCTCTTCTGTAGGATTTTCTCCAAAAATTCTTTTCGAGTCTGATGCTCCCTCTGCGGTGAAAAACATTGTTAGTACCGGTGCAGGAATTGCCTTTTGGCCTGAGTATTCTTGGGGTGATATTCGAAACGATGAGGTTGTTTTACTGCCTATTACCACCCCCTCTTGTCAGAG
>JAZQJN010000138.1:0-1627 GCA_045541655.1 Acutalibacteraceae bacterium | reverse complement strand
TATCTGACCTTTATGAGTAATAAATTTCCCTCACCAACTGTGATTTCAGCAGGATTATCGTTTATACATTCGTTAGAGGTAGCAAACTGATATTCGGGTGATATTTCGGCATTTTCAAGGGGATATTTTGCATTTCTTATGGTAACGTTTTTAGCCGTACCACCAATATTCACAAGGGAAAAATAGGAGTATTCTTTTGATACGTATTTAGTGTCTTTCCCCACAATTTCCATTTCAGAAAAGTCATCGATTATTTTGCCGGTCAATCCCTCTTTTTGAAGCATAAGTAAAGCGTAAACGTTAACCAAACTGTGGTCAAGCCGCTGACCTACAACCCCCACAAGAAGGAAGTCACAAAACCCTCTTTTAATGCCCTCTTTCAGAGCGAAAACCGTGTCGGTATCATCCTTTTCACAGGGGAGAACAATGGTTTCAATTTTAGTTTCGGGAAGGGGAGAGGAATCGAAATCTCCCACTATTAAATCGGGAGTAACATTTAGGTTCTTTTGATGGTTTATTCCGCTGTCGCAAAAGATATAAAAATCATCCTCTTTGAGATGATTTGATATATAGGAATAGTCAGATATCTTTGCACCGCCCACTATTACACAACGTGCCATATAATACACCTCGAAACTATAAAATTTGCCCTTAAATTATATCAATTTTTGGTTAAAATTCAACCGTTTTCTTAAAAAAATATATACTATATTAAATATTACTTTTATTTTAGTAGAAAAAGGTAAAAAACACTTGATTTTTATGGTAAAGTTTGAGATAATAATATAGATTATTTGTAGTATTGTACCCTGTGTAATTATGCCCGCTTGAAAGGATGAAAAATGTGTCGCAAATAGATAATAACGCTTTGGCTGAAATATTATTTCCAAACACCACTTTAACCATTGAGCAAATGGAAGAAAAATTCCCAAAACGCAAACTTAAAGAAGGAGCAAGAGTAACAAGATATGCACCCAGTCCCACCGGCTTTATGCATATTGGGAATCTCTTCACCGCCTTTGTCAGTGAACGCGTTGCCCATACCACCGACGGCGTTTTCTACGTTCGTATTGAAGATACCGACAAAAAACGGGAGGTAGAAAACGGGGTAGAGGGTATTCTTCGTGACCTTGAAAGTTTTGGACTTGCCGTTGATGAAGGTGCCAAAGGTCAGAATGAAGATAAGGGCGATTACGGTCCCTACCGCCAAAGTCAAAGAAAAGATATATATCACGTATTTGCAAAATATATGACAGAGCAAGGATATGCATACCCTTGTTTCTGCACCGCCGAAGAACTTGATGAAATTCGCTCAAAGCAAGAAGCCGAAAAGTTAGATATGGGTTACTACGGCGAATTTGCAAAATGCCGTGAACTTACCCTTAATGAAATAAAATCAAAAATAGATGCAGGGGTTCCTTATGTTGTCCGCCTTAAATCTCCCGGTACTTTAGAGGGTAAGGCAATATTTGATGATATGATAAAGGGTAAAATCGAAATGCCCGAAAACCGTCAGGATATAGTCCTTCTTAAAACCGACGGTATCCCCACCTATCACTTTGCTCACGCAGTAGATGATTATCTTATGGGCACCACCCACGTGGTCAGAGGTGATGAGTGGATATCC
>JAZQJN010000137.1:0-3500 GCA_045541655.1 Acutalibacteraceae bacterium | reverse complement strand
TCCTAAGACCGCTTGGCCTCCGACTTCCAGTGTTGCTAAGAAAATGGGTATTGAGAGCAATCCCGGCCTTTCCGACCTCCTTAAAGGCGGCGAGAGTATCTCTTTTGGAGATATGTATCTACAACATTACAACAACTGGTATATACTCCCCTCAGGTGACCTTCCTCCCAACCCTTCGGAACTGTTGGGCTCCAAGCGAATGGGCACACTGCTCAGTACCCTTTCCAAGAGTTTTGATGCTATTGTTGTTGACCTTCCTCCTGTAAATCTGGTATCCGACGCATTGGCGATTTCTGAATATCTTTCAGGTATGATTGTTGTTGTCCGTGAGGATTACACCGAAAAAAGGGAACTTGAAAACTGTATCAATCTTCTTAAACTTTCCAACGTTAATGTTCTTGGTTGTGTTATGAACGAAACCAAAAACGGCAAGGGGTATTATAAAAGATATAAATACAAGAGATACTACAAATACTATTCTACTTATGGTTCTACCTACGGCTCTAACTATGGAAGATAGTGTTGCGGAGGTGTTCGTATGACAGATTTTCATACCCACATACTGCCGAAAATTGATGATGGCAGTAAATCGTCGGATGAATCTATAAAAATGCTTAAAGAATCCGCACGAACCGGTATTAGTCGAGTGGTGGCAACTCCTCACTTTAATGCAAATCATTGGTCGGTAGAAGACTTTGTAAAAATCCGAGAAAGTTCTTACAGGGCTGTTGAGGAAAAATTATCTCCTGAAATGCCCGAAATACGATTGGGTGCTGAGATTCAGTATTATGAAGGTATATCCCGACTGGAAAAATTGAGGGATTTGTGTATTGAAGGCACAAATATCTTACTTCTGGAAATGCCTGTCGATAAATGGTCATCATTCGCCATGAATGAACTTTCGGAACTTTCTTGCAGAGGTGATTTGCGATTGGTTCTTGCCCATGTAGACCGTTATTTGGGCTATCAATCCTTAAAAACCTTTCAAGAGTTATCAAATCGAGGAATTTTGATGCAGCTCAATGCGGAAGCATTTAACTCGTTTTTCACCCGAAGTAAGGCATTGAAAATGCTTAAAGAGGGTATGGTACAGTTTATTGGTTCTGATTGTCATGATTTGGTTAAACGACCTCCCAATATGGATAAAGCCCTTGCGGTAATTGAGAAAAAGTTAGGAGCAAGATTTATCCGTGAATTAAAGGAAATAGGAAACTCTTTGTTTCTTAATTAATAAATATTTTATTGATCTATTTTGAAAGGATGGATTTAAAATGAAAAAAGTATTGGCAATTTGTTTAGCAATGATGATGGTGCTTTGCTTAAGCACTACCGTTCTTGCAGCACCTAACAACTTTGTTGCTAGCCCCGGAGCTAACAAAGCTCCTGAAGTTGAAGAATTCAAACCCGAAGATGAAGATTGTACAGCAGATTTGGTTATCACTCCCTTTGGTGATTTAGACAAACTTCCCGAAGACAATCAAGAAACCTTCCAACTTGCATTTGATACTATTGTTAAGGCAGAAGACCTTACAAAACTCAATGAAGAACTTGCAAAGAAGGCAGAAGAATTAGGTATAGATCCCGATGACCTTGATGTTAGTGATCTTTTCTATATTGACACTGAGGGTTGTGATGAGACCCACGATGGCCACAAAAAAGCAGAAATCACCTTGGATGCAGAAACTCTTAACAAATTCGTTGGCCTTATGTATATGGATGAGGACGGCAATTGGCACTGGGTTGATGATGCAACCGTAACTGCAGATGGCAAACTTAGATTCACCACAGACAATACCGATGCCCCTTATGCTATCGTTGTAGACAATACCAACGGCGCTGCAACCCCCGGTACCGGTGAAGGACTTGGCATTTACTTCTGGATTGCAATTGCATCCACCGCAGCACTTCTTCTTGTTTTGGTTCTCATTTTAATCAAAAAGAAAAGAGCATAAATTTTATGAATAAGTCAAAATCAACCCCCAACTACTTGCGTTATATTGCTATAATATTGGCTATTGTATCGGTAGCATCAATATCCTTATTCGTTTTGGATATGTGGGATAGAAACCAAGACGTGTTTGAAGAGGATGTTATCGAAACATTAGGCGATAGCATTACCTATGATGGTAAGGAATATGTTCTGAAAAACAATATTGAAACAATGCTTGTTTTGGGCCTTGATACGACCAATTCCGAAATAAGTAATTCTTATAACAACGATAAACAAGCCGACTTCCTTATGTTGTTTGTTATAGATAATACAAACAAAACCTGCTCAGCCATTCAAATTAACCGTGATACTATGGTTGATATTGACGTGCTTGGCGTAGCGGGAGATAAGGTAGGAACGGTTAACAAACAAATAGCTTTGGCACATACCTATGGCAATGGTTCTGAGGTTAGTTGCCGTAATACGGCAAAGTCGGTTTCCCGTATCCTTATGAATATGGATATCGACCACTTTGTGTCGGTTACTATGGATGCAGTCCCTGCCCTTAATGATTTAGTGGGTGGTGTCTCGGTGGAAATCCTTGATGATTTTTCTGCTGTGGATGCATCCCTTGTAAAAGGCCAAACCGTTAGTTTGAACGGTGAACAGGCAATGACCTACATTCGTGCCCGTAAGGGTATGGATGATCCCACCCATTCCAATCGTATGAAACGTCAAAAGCAATATCTTGACGCACTGTTTCAAAAAGCTCAACAATATTCAAAAGAAAATGAAGATTTTGCCGCAAAGGCAGTATCGAAGATTTCGGAATATATGATTTCTGACTGCACCGCAAATAAGTTGGAAAGTTTCCTTAATAAAATATCCAATTACACCGTAAACAAGGTGAATGATATTGAAGGCGAGTACAAAAAAGGTGAGACCTATATGGAATTTTATCCCGAAAGTGATTCTGTTATGAACGTTGTTGTTGATGCTTTTTATAAAGAAAACTAATTGCCGATTTATAGAGAATAAAGCAACCGAAATATAAGTTTGACAAGGACTTTATATGTGTTATAAAGCCCTTGTTAAAACTGTAAAAGAAGGAAAAAGGATAAATGGAAAAATTCGAGAAAAAAGTGTGGTTATCCTCCCCCACAGTACATAGTGATGAGTTAAAATACATAACTAAGGCAATTGAGGATAATTGGGTATCCACAGTTGGGGAAAACATTGATGAAATAGAGCGTCTTGCCTGCGAAAAGGTAGGATGTAAATATTCGGTTGCATTAGGTTGCGGTACCGCTGCTTTGCATATGGCAATTAAACTTGCCGGAGTAAAGAAAGGAGATACGGTTTTTTGTTCCGATATGACCTTTGCTGCAACGGTTAATCCCGTTGTTTATGAAGGGGCTATCCCCGTATTTATCGACAGCGAGTATGAAACCTGGAATATGGATCCCGTTGCCCTTGAAAGAGCGTTTGAACTTTATCCCGACACCAAGGTAATAGTTCTTGTAAATCTTTATGGTACTCCTTCAAAGATGGATGAGATTTGTGCTATTGC
>JAZQJN010000136.1:0-3180 GCA_045541655.1 Acutalibacteraceae bacterium | reverse complement strand
CACATTATTAAGAATTTGTAAATTGACTTTATTTGACCTTGACTTTGTTTGACTTTCATGTTATTGTATACTTGTCAGTTGTTAAAATATATTCCGAAAGGATGATTTTATGAGAATAAGCGATTTAGTATCCCAAAGAATTTTAGAAATACTAAACAGTCAGAACGGTACCGCTGAAATATGCAGAAACGAATTGGCACAAGATATTGGCTGTGTACCAAGTCAAATTAATTATGTGCTTACCTCCCGTTTCACACCCGAACACGGATACATTATTGAAAGCCGTCGGGGCGGTGGTGGATACGTTCGTATTACACGGGTTCAAATCGATAAAAGTTCCGCTCTTATGCATCTTATAAATTCGGTGGGATACAGTTTGGATTTTCCAACCGCAAGGGCGATTTTGGGCAATCTCCTTAGTCAAGGGATTGTAAGCAAGGATTTTGCTCTTGCTGCTACTGCTGCACTTTCAGATAAATGTTATCGAGGTCTTTCTCCCGCCGACCGAGATACACTCAGGGCAGTTATTTTGAAAGAAATGCTCATTACTGTATTATAAAAAGGAGAATAAGTTTACTATGTTGTGTCAAAAATGTAAAAAGCATACCGCTACGACTCAAGTCAAACGCACTATAAACGGCATTACCGAGGAATTTTTCCTTTGCCGTGATTGTGCATCCGAAATTGGTTTTGGCGGTTTTATAAATCCATTTTCATCTGCAGGATTTTTCAGTTCCCTTTTTAATGAAAAAATGGAAGAAAAATCCCTATCTTCTGTTAAAAGATGTCCAAAATGCAATAGTTCTTTAAGCGATATCACCTCATCGGGTAAGGTGGGATGTGCAGAATGTTATTCGGTATTCGAAAACAGTTTGGCACCCCTTATTACAAAAATTCACGGTACAAACCATCACTGCGGCAAACTCTCCCCCACAGCGAACTCTGTGGATAATGAAAACAACGATTTTAAAACCGTTGATGAAGAAATTGCCGAACTAAAACTTAAGTTAAACAACGCTGTTGAGGCACAGGAATACGAACAAGCGGCTATTATTCGTGACAAGATCAAAGAATTAGAGGTGGGTAAATAATGAGTGTGAAATGGTATGAAAAATCGGGTGATTTTGGTGATATTGTTGTT
This sequence comes from Acutalibacteraceae bacterium, assembly GCA_045541655.1. Lineage (GTDB taxonomy): Bacteria > Bacillota > Clostridia > Oscillospirales > Acutalibacteraceae > UMGS1484. The sequence continues at coordinate 2,039 of JAZQJN010000136.1, read as the reverse complement.
AGCAGTCGTATCCGTTTAGCACGAAATTTAGCAGAATATCCTTTCCCTTCCCGCCTTAATGGCGAACAAAGAAAGGTAATTAACTCTCTGTTTGAGGATGCAATGAAAAAAGGTAATTCCACCATTGCAAGTGATTTTGAATTTTTATCCTTGGAAGAACTTAATCCTTATGAAGCACGGTCAATGGCAGAAAGGCATCTAATTAGTCCTGAATTTGCTACAAGGCCTGAGGGACACGGTGTCATTCTTAACAAGGACCACTCTATTTCTCTTATGCTTTGTGAGGAAGACCATCTAAGACTTCAGGTATTATCTTCCGGTCTTGCCCTTAACGAGTCATACGAATTAGCAGAAAAAATTGAATCCTTGCTTTCTGAATCCCTTAGCTTTGCATTCAGTCAAAGATACGGATATCTTACCGAATGTCCTACCAACTTAGGAACAGGACTCAGGGCATCGGTTATGCTTCATCTCCCTGCCCTTGAACAGGTTGGCGGTATTCAAACCCTTTCAAAAACGCTTTCAAAGGTCGGTTTCACTTTAAGAGGTACCTATGGTGAAAACAGCGGTGCTTTGGGTGCTTTATATCAACTTTCTAATCAGCTTTCTCTCGGTATTGATGAATATACCGCCCTTGAAAATCTTAAAGGTATTACACATCAGGTTATTGATCAGGAAAAAGCAGCTCGCGAGAAATTAAATGAAATGGAAATTTGGGATAAGGTTTTCCGTTCTTATGGAATTCTTAAAAATGCAAGGATTTTATCCTCGAAAGAATTCTTTGGACATATATCTAATTTGCGTCTTGGTGTATCTATGGGAATTATTACTGATATTTCTGTCGAAACAATAAACACATTAAGCAACGATATGCAGGCGGCTACCCTTATCAGTCGATACGATGAGGCATCCGACTCAACTCAAAGGGATATTCTAAGAGCAAAATTAGTAAGAGAAGCCCTTGTGTAAGACAGGCAAATATAACACAATTTTTAATATAATATTATGAAAGGATAGTGATTTGTTATGTTTAGATTTAATGGATTTACCGAAAAAGCCAACAGGGCGATAAACCTCGCCATAGAATCGGCAGAGAATTTCGGTCACACATACATCGGAAGTGAACATCTTTTGTTGGGTATTCTGTATGAAAGTAGCGGCACCGCCTATGCCCTACTGAACGCACAAAATATATCCTCAGACACTATCTCAAAGATAATTGAAGAAAAAATCGGTCGAGGTTCAAAGACCTCTCTTACTCCCGATGCCCTCACCCCTCGAGCAAAAAGGATACTCGAAATGTCTATCGCTGCTGCAAGAGGACTTTCCAGCGGATATGTGGGTACAGAGCATATTCTTTTGGGATTAATCCAAGAGGCACAAAGTTGTGCGGTGAGATTTCTTGAGGAATGTGGTGCAGATTTGGAGGAAATATCCGATCAGATTATATCTACATCTTCTAACAACACCGTATCACAAGGCATGGGGTCTACTCCATCCAAAAATAAACCGAACAATAATAGCAACGGTGGTATTAAGACACTTTCTCAGTTTGGCAGGGATTTAACCGCCGATGCCGAAAAGGATAAAATTGACCCCGTTATCGGTCGCGAAGAAGAAATTGAAAGAGTTATTCAAATCCTTGTTCGCAGAACGAAAAACAACCCTTGTCTTATTGGTGAACCGGGTGTTGGTAAAACCGCAATTGCCGAAGGTTTGGCACTTAAGATTTCTAAAGGAGAAGTGCCTGAACTTCTTAAAAACAAACACATTTTTTCCCTTGATCTTACAGGTATGGTGGCAGGCACTAAATATCGTGGCGATTTTGAGGAACGTATTAAGAACGCTATCGATGAGGTCAAAAAAGCGGGAAATATCATACTGTTTATTGATGAAATCCACACCCTTATCGGTGCAGGTTCTGCAGAAGGTGCTACAGATGCGGCGAATATTCTCAAACCCTCTCTCGCAAGGGGTGAACTTCAGGTTATAGGTGCTACTACAATTAACGAATATCGCAAAAATATTGAAAAGGATGC
>JAZQJN010000135.1:0-3367 GCA_045541655.1 Acutalibacteraceae bacterium | reverse complement strand
TGGGATAGATATTGACGGTGTGGGTTTGAATGCGGTGCGGAATACAACGGGCATACCGTTGGATATTCCACCCAGAATACCTCCGCAGTTGTTGGTTTCGGTAACGATTTTCCCATCTTTAACAGCAAAATTATCGTTGTTTTCACTACCAAGCATTTTAGATGAACTAAAACCTGCACCGAATTCCACACCCTTAACGGCAGGAATACCAAATATGGCTTTGGCGAGTTCTCCCTCTAAACCATCAGATAAAGGACCGCCAATACCCACAGGCATACCGAGAACAAAACATTCCACAATACCGCCTACCGAATCCCCTTTGAGTCGGGCATTTTCAATGGCTTTCTGCATCTTTTCTCCACACTCATCACAAATTGTGGGAAATTTTTTTGTTGAAACGTTTAACAGTTCATCACAGGGATTAACCATAGATACCTGAGCATCACAAACCCCCGATATTTCAGAGATATGAGCATATATCTTAATGCTCTTTTGTTCGAGCAGTTGCATACATAAAGCCCCTGCAAACACAAGAGGAGCGGTCAAACGACCTGAAAACTGTCCGCCGCCACGGATATCATTCTCACCATTATATTTAACGTAAGCGGTGTAATCCGAATGACCCGGGCGAGGGTTGATTTTAAGTTGAGAATAATCCTTCGATTTTGTATCGGTATTCTTAATTATACCGCAAATGGGAGCACCGCAGGTAATACCGTCAACTACGCCCGATAAAATTTCGACCTTGTCGGCTTCTTTCCTTTTGGTAGAAAAAGAGTCTTTACCGGGAGCACGGCGGGACATCATAAAATCAATCTTTTCAAAATCAACCTTAATCCCTGCAGGAAATCCGTCAATCACAACGCCTATAGCGTCGGAATGGGATTGACCAAAAAGGGAACATTTAATTTTAGAACCAAAATCATAAGACATCAAAAAGACCTCCCAACGTTTTGTAATCTTCAAAAAAGTTTGGGTATGATTTATTTACCGCTTCGGCACCAATAAGGGTAATATCTGACTGTGCAAATACTCCTGCAATAGCGGCAGCCATGGCAATACGGTGGTCGTTGGCACAATCTACCACACCGCCTTTAATGCAACCGCCATATATCTTCATTGTGTTTTGGTCGCTTTCGGTGTTTATACCTAAACTATTCAGCATATTGCAAACCGTAGCCACACGGTCGCTTTCTTTAAGCCGTAAACGGGATATATTATTTATAACCGTAACTCCCTTTGCGGTGGCGGAAAGCACCGATATAATAGGTACCGCATCGGGGATATCGGTGGCATCAATTTCGGTGGAATGGAGATTATTAACCTGTGCGGAGAATACTCCGTTTTCAGTAGAAACACATCCACCCATCTTTTCAATTACGTTAAGAATATCTTTATCCCCTTGGGCACTGTTGCCTTTAAGTCCTTTAACCGAAACACCGGCAGACAGCCAAAAGGATGCATTAGACCAGTCACCTTCAACCACGGTATCTATAGAGGAGAAGGTACCGCCCTCAACAACGTATCCGCCGAATTCACCCTCATTTGTTTTAGATACCTTAATACCGCAAGATTCTAATGCATCAAGGGTGAGGTTTACATAGGGAGCAGATTCCAAAGGGGTGGATAATAAAACCTTGCTTTTGCCCTCTAATACCGATAATCCAAACAAAAGTCCTGATATGTATTGGGAGGATATATTCCCCTCAATAACGTATTCACCGACACCCAGATTACCTTTGCAGTAAAAACCACTTTCGGTGTTGCCGGTTTCAACGCCCTTTTCGTTCAGTATCTTGAATAGGGGGGACATAGGTCGATTGCTAAGTCGCCCTGCAGTTTTAAATGTACCCTCAATACCCAAAGCACAAACAAGGGGAAATAAAAATCTCAAGGTGCTGCCCGATTCGTTGCAGTCAAGTACCGCTTTTACGGGAAGGTTATTTCGGTCAATGGGATGCACTGTCAGAACGTTATCTGAATAATCAAACTTAGCCCCCAAGGCCTCCATTGAAACAATGGTGGCGGTTATATCTTTAGATAGAGATGATATTCCGATATGGGAAACATCATTCCCAAGAGCGGCACAAATAATTTGTCTGTGGGCAACCGATTTTGAAGGTATTGCAGATATAGTTCCCTTTAGTTTTGAGGGATGAACTAAAACGTTCACGCAAATACCTCCCTTGCACCTTCCATAAACTCCACCAGGTTTTCGAGGGGGATGGTGTGTATCTTAGCACTTCCGATTTTGTCGGTTATGATAAGGGATAATCCCTTGCCGGACATTTTTTTATCTCCGCCACAATGCTCACAAACATCTTCGAGAGAGAAGGGGGATGTGTAGGGGAGAGAGTAGGTTTTAAGGGCGTTGATAAGGGATTTATGAGTACCCTCACTACAAATACCCTGTCTTTCACAAGCGAGGGTGACGGCACTCATACCAATAGCCACCGCCTCGCCGTGAGGAATGGAAAATTCACTCAACTTTTCCACTGAATGACCAAGGGTATGACCAAAATTGAGAATAGCCCTTATGCCATTATCAAATTCATCTTCATTAACTATCCTTGCCTTAATTTCAACGCACTTTTTAATAGCGTCTTCAGGACATTTTCTAATATTGCTTTCGCATATATTATCAAACAGTTCTTTACTGTCGATCATTCCGTATTTAATCACCTCTGCCATACCGCAGGCAAAAATATCATCGGTAAGGGTGGAAAGGGTGTGGGTGTCGCATACAACCGCCTTTGGTTGCCAGAAAGTACCGCAAAGATTTTTACCGCTTTTCAAATCCACCGCAGTTTTCCCTCCTACCGAGGAGTCCACCGCTGCAAGCAGTGTGGTAGGCACCGAAATATATCCGATACCACGAAGATATAAAGCCGCCGCAAGACCTGCCATATCCCCTGTAACACCGCCACCGAGAGCCACAATAATATCATCCCGATGGAGATTGTTTTCTGCAAGAGAATTAAGTATTTCGATTAATGTTTCGGGAGTTTTTGATTGTTCTCCGCTTTCAAATACAAAGGTATAAACTTCATATCCTGCATCTTTGAGAGAATTTTTTGCCATCTCCCCCCAAAGAGGGAAAACATTAGTATCGCTAACGAGCATAACCTTGTTTCCGCCGGCTGCGTCCTTTGAGATACTGCCAAGGTCGGATAAAATTCCCTTTCCAATGTGGACAAAGTATTCACTTTTAGTTGTAGAAACCGTAACCTTTTGCATAAAACAACACCTTACTTTGCTTTGGCTTTGCATTCAGAGCCGTCGGTTAATAGTTGCGAGAGCCGTTCATCATTATTACTTTTAAGAGCGTCTCTGTATTTAGATAGATTTTCAATAAGAATATCCAGTT
>JAZQJN010000134.1:0-1567 GCA_045541655.1 Acutalibacteraceae bacterium | reverse complement strand
CTCTGCCTTTTCCATTTCGGCAATTTCTTCTAAAGGTACGAAGGTGAGCATCTTCATACATTTAATAACATCGGCATCGGCTACGTTTCTCCAATACTGATAGAACTCATAGGGTGAGGTCTTTTCGGGGTCAAGCCACACTGCACCGCTTTCGGTTTTACCCATCTTCTTACCTTCACTGGTGAGGAGAAGGGCAAAGGTCATACCGTATGCCTGCTTTTTATCGCACTTACGAACAAGTTCTACACCGCCGATAATGTTACTCCATTGGTCATCTCCGCCCATTTCAAGACAGCAACCGTATTTACGGTTAAGTACGAGGAAATCGTAACTTTGCATAAGCATATAGTTGAGTTCGAAGAAGGAAAGTCCTCTTTCTAAACGTTGCTTATAACATTCAAAAGATAGCATTCTGTTGACCGAGAAATGCACACCTATTTCACGAAGGAAATCTACGTAGTTAAGGTTTAAAAGCCAATCTCCGTTATTAACCATAATGGCTTTATCATTATCAAAGTCGATAAGACGGGACATTTGCTTTTTAAAGCATTCGATATTATGCTCAATATCGGACTTTTGGAGCATTTTTCTCATATCACTCTTACCCGAGGGGTCGCCTATCATACCGGTACCGCCGCCAAAGAGAGCGATAGGTGTATGACCTGCCTTTTGCATATGGCTCATTACCATTACCTGCACGAAGTGTCCTACGTGGAGGGAATCTGCTGTGGGATCAAATCCAATATAGAATTTAATCTTTTGATTGTTAAGTAAATCTTTAATAATTTCCGGGTCGGTCATTTGGGCTATCATGCCCCTGCCTTCTAATTCTTCATATACTCCCATTTTTATCATTATCCTTTCATTTTGGAATTATTTATAACTGTTGATTAGTTCCTCTGCCGACTGCAAGGTGGATTCGGTAATGGTTTCGCCACCCATAATTCGGGCAATTTCCATTTTTTGACCTTGTTTGTCGAGAGGGGTTATATCGGTAAAGGCACGTTCGTTTCTGAACACCTTTTCGATGAAATAATGTCGGTCGGCTGCTGCCGCTATCTGTGCAAGGTGGGTTATACTGATAACCTGACGTCCTGCTGCGATTTTCTTCATTCGCCTTGCTACCTTGCCTGCCGCTCTACCGCTTATGCCTGTGTCAATTTCATCAAACACAAGGGTCGGGACTTCGTCCTTATCCATTAATACACTTAATATAGCAAGCATTGTGCGGGAAAGTTCGCCCCCTGATGCAATTTTGGAAAGGGGTTTGGGGGGTTCTCCGGGATTGGATGAGATAAGGAATTCCAAAGTATCTCCCCCATTAGGGCCAAGGGATGCCGATTTTATGTCAACCACAAACTTGACGTTTGGCATATCAAGATACTCAAGTTCGTTGCAGATTGCTTCTGCCATTTTGTTTCCCGTTTCAAGCCGTTTTTGCATTATGGTGTCGGCTAACTCTCTGGTTTTAAGTCCCAAAGAATTAAACTGAGATATAAGTTCTTCTCTGCGTTTATCGGAATAGTTTATGTTATCGTATTTTGCCTTTGCTTCTTCTAAAAATCGG
>JAZQJN010000133.1:0-11221 GCA_045541655.1 Acutalibacteraceae bacterium | reverse complement strand
CATAGCGGAACATTCAATATGCCAACCGGGACGTCCCTTGCCCCAGGGGGATTCCCAATAGGGTTCGCCCTCTTTTGCACCCTTCCAAAGGGCAAAGTCCATAGGATTTTCTTTAATTTCGGCAACACCAATACGTGCCCCTGCTTCAAGTTCATCAAGGGGTTGATGGGAGAGTTTTCCGTATCCCTCAAACTTCTTGGGACGGAAATACACGTCACCGCCACTCTCATAGGCATATCCCTTTTCAACAAGAGCGGAGATGATATTCATAATTTCATCAATGTTTTCGGTGGCCTTGGGATGCACGGTGGCTTCACGTACGTTAAGACCCTTTGCATCGGTCCAATATTCGGCAATAAAACGTTTGGCAACCTCCTCAACGGTGGTGCCTTCTTCGTTGGCTTTATTTATGAGTTTATCATCGATATCGGTGAAATTCTGAACGAATTTTACCTCATATCCACGCCACTCAAGATATCTTCTAAGCACGTCGAAAACACAGATGGGACGGGCGTTTCCGATGTGTATGTAGTTATAAACCGTGGGACCGCAGGCATAAATTTTTACCTGTTTACCGTTAAGGGGAATAAGTTCCTCTTTTTTTCGGGTGAGAGTGTTAAAGATTTTCATTTAATTATCTTCATTCCTTTCGGATTTTGCATCACGTAGTTGCTTTTCAAGTTTATATATTTTTGCCTCTAACTGACAAAAACGTTGGGTAATCGGGTCGGGGATATGCACCTGATCAAGATCCTCGATTTTTTCGTTTCCGCGACGGACAACACGGGCGGGAACACCTACTGCGGTGCAGTTTTTGGGTACCTCATCAAGCACCACCGCACCTGCGGCTATTCGGGAATTTTCTCCTACGGTAAAGGGACCAAGAACCTTGGCACCCGAGCCAATCATAACACCCTTTTCTATGGTGGGATGTCGTTTTCCTGTGTGCTTACCTGTACCACCCAGAGTTACCCCCTGATAGATGGTAACGTCATCCCCTACAACAGCGGTTTCGCCTATAACGACACCCGTTCCGTGGTCGATAAACACCCTTCTGCCTATAGTGGCGGCGGGATGTATTTCTATTCCCGTTTTACGCACCGCTTTTTGGGATATATATCTTGCCAAAAAGTACAGTTTATGGCGGTAACACCAGTTTGCCCTTCGATGCATTCTTATTGCTTTAAGTCCGGGATATAAGAAAAATATTTCAAAAAATGAACGGGCGGCAGGGTCGCGGTTTTTAATGGTTTCGATATCTTCTCGAAGTCGTTTAAACATTTTAGCCACCCCTAATGAGACGGATAATATCATTACCCGTTACAAGCAGAATAAGTGCCATTAACAGCATAAACGTAACGCTGTTTATAATGGCTTCCACCTTGGTGGAAAGTTTGCGTCTTATAACACATTCTGCAAGCAAAAATACAATTCGGCCACCATCAAGAGCAGGGATAGGAAGCAGATTCATTATACCTAAATTTATGGTGATAAGCCCCATAATGTAGAATATACTTTCAAGCCCCAAAAGGGGTTCGGATGATGATACCGCATTACTTACCGTTTCGCTAACGGTATTCACAAGACCTACAGGACCCATAATATCATTAAGACCGAATCTGCCCGTAATCAAATCGAACAAACTCATCCAAACGGTTCGGGCGATAGATGCTGATTCCATAAAGGTATATTTTATAAAAGAGAAGGGCTTTTTGAAGGTCAATTTTTCATTTGCAACGGCAAAATCATTTTGGATATAGGTCTTTCCTTCATACTCCGTCATATTAAACTCAACCGAAGGAAGGTTTACCTTTTTACCGTCACGTACCACCGTCATTTCAAGGGAATTATCCTTACTGCTCATCATCATATAGGATAAATCGGAGGCATTATTCACAAATCTTCCGTTGACCTTTACAATTTTATCCCCTTTTCGAAGTCCCGTTACGTAACTGCGGGGCTTGTTCTGGGTTTCATCGGCAGATTTTTCTTTAATTATGTCAAGGTCTTCTTTGGTAACCTTTCCGTCTTTATTCATATCGGAATATGCTTTTTGAGCATTGTCAAATTCAACCTTACCGTTTATAAAATCGGTGGTGATGGTTATATCTTCCTCATCAACAACACCGTTAAAGGATACATCCCCCAAAGGACAATAAAAATTTTCAACTGTGGCGGTGCTGTAACTACCTGCAAGGCCTAACATTACGCCTACCAGGATAAGTCCTAAAACTAAGTTATTAAAGGCACCTGCGGCAACGATTATCATTCGTTTTAAGGGCTTTATTGCACCAAAGGACCTGTCGGAATCACTATCTTCATCCTCGCCCTCCATAGCACAATAACCGCCAAAAGGAATAAGGCGGATAGCGTAAAGGGTCTCCCCTATTTGTTTTTTTATAATAGCGGGGCCGAATCCCAAGGCAAATTCATTTACCTTTACCTTGAAAATTTTCGCCCACATAAAGTGACCGAATTCGTGTATCATTATGACAACGGCAAACAAAAGTATTGCCACAATTACAGGCCATACTTTATTCCATACACCTTGAACGCTTGTCAAAAAAGACAACGGATACAAATTTATTTCACGCCTTTCGGATTGTTTAATTTAACTTACCTGCATTATCGGCTACATATTTTCTGCCCAGTGCATCGATCTCTCTTATTTGCTCTACCGAGGTAATATTTTTAGGAACGTTTAACAATAACGCACCATATACCAATTCACCAATATCAAGAAAACCGATTTTGCCGTTTAAGAACATATCCACCGCCTGTTCGTTGGCACCGTTTACAAGGGCGGGATAAAGTCCACCCATCTTCGCCGCCTTTATAGCAGCAGAAAGGCACTTGAATGTATCATAATCGGGCTCAAAAAAGGTAAGATTAGATACCTTTGGCAGGGATAATTCCTCTTCACTGCAAAAAACGCGGTTGGGATATGTAAGGGCATACTGAATGGGAAGTTTCATATCAGGTAATCCCATTTGGGCTATGTGAGAACCATCATTCCATTCCACGAGAGAATGAATTATGCTTTGGGGATGAATTACAATATCTATTTTATCGGCAGGCATGGAGAAAAGATGCATCGCCTCAATAACCTCAAGACCTTTATTCATCATAGTTGCCGAGTCAATGGATATCTTTCTTCCCATTGACCAATTAGGATGGGCAAGGGCATTTTCTACCGATACGTCTTCGAGTTGTTCCTTTGTACGGTTAAAGAAAGGGCCACCCGATGCGGTAAGGATAATCTTCTTTAATTGGGAGGTATCTTTACCGTCTATGCACTGAAAAATCGCGGAATGTTCACTATCTACAGGAAGAAGTTTCGTATTGTTTTTTCTTACCCTTTCCATAACGAGTTCGCCCCCCGTTACAAGGGTTTCTTTATTGGCAAGGGCAATATCCGAACCCGCCTCAATAGCGGCTAAAGTGGGTTCTAATCCTGCTATTCCAACAATGGCTGAAAGCACAAGTTCTACACCTTTGGATGCGGTTTCGATTATTGCTTCCCTACCGCAAAGGATTTTGGTAGAACATCCCTTTGTAAGTTCACAAAGACGCTCCGCTTTGTCCTCATTTGCAACAACGGCATATTCGGGATTATACGCCTTTATTTGTTCTGCAAGCAGATCAACGTTTCTACCTGCACAAAGGGCATATACTTTATAATCGGTATGTTCAATTATATCTAAAGTCTGGGTACCGATAGAACCGGTAGAACCAAGCAAGGTGAGATATTTACTCATAATTTTTTAACACATCCGAATTAAGGTTTTTGGGGTAATACAACAAATGAAAACCTTGACCACAAAGAGAGGAGATTTCGAGGGATTTTTGTTCAATTAGATTGAAGCAAGGCTTTGTGCCTTGCGAAAGCGAATTGGGAAAAAAGAACCGAAAATACCTCTTTGGGGCAGGTTTGGATTGGTTGTGTTACCCTCTTATAATAAGGGGCCAAAGGGAGGGTTGGAATACCTCTACAAAAAGATATACCGTGGGGGCAACAAGCATTACACTGTCGAAACGGTCAAGAACCCCACCGTGTCCGGGCATAATGTTGCCAAAATCCTTAACGTTGCAGGAACGCTTAATAAAGGAGGCGGAAAGGTCACCTAAAGTACCCATTACGGCGGTAACGGCACCGATTATTCCAAGAAGAATATAGTTGATTTTGATATCTCCACCCGAGAACCAGGTTTCATATATAAGACCTATTCCTATTATTCCAACGATATTGGTAATAATTCCACCTATAAAGCCCTCCACCGTCTTTTTGGGACTAATAGTGGGAGCAAGTTTGTGTTTGCCTAAAAATCTACCTGTAAAATATGCACCGGTGTCGGCTATCCAGGCACCTGCACAGCAAAGGAGAAGAAGGAATACACCGTCGCGACGGCTCATTCCATATAAATATCTGAAGCCCATATCTCTTACATAGATAAGGGTGGAAAATGCGAAGGGAATAAGGGTGCAAAGCATAAACACCAAACCGATTTGCTCGATTTTAACCTTTTTGCGGTCGAATATCATTACTGCAAAAAGCACCACAACGTAGATAAAACAAGCGGCTTTGCTGGTTATATTAAAATAGGGCATTCTGAAGAAAGGCACCGCCGCCGCAAACAGCATACTTACAATAAGCAATGCCTTATTTTCGATGTATTTGGTGACGTGGAAAATTTCCCACACCGAGATAATGGCCATTATACTTATAATGCCATTGAAGAAGTAGTTAAACTCGTCACTTACCAACAAAACGGTAACAAAAAGTGCTATACCGATTGCTGCACTTATTATTCTTTTTAACATAAATGCACCTCCGCAAAACTAACAGCCGACGCTATAATAGTTGCATTTTACACCACATTACAATATTCAATTTATTATACAACAAAAATTATACCGTGTCAATAAAAGACAAAAACAAAATGACCGTAAAAAATAAAAGTTCCCCATTATATTGCAAACTTAAATTGTAAAACCCTTGTTCAACACATAATTGAACAAGAGTTTTAATAATCAGTGGTTTTAGCCGTCCGTTATTTATTCTACCATTAGATAATATTAGTTAATTTATTTTCCGGCGTTTGAAACAGTATTACACCGCACCGCAATATATTCCATACCATAGGAATTACGGCAAAACAAAGTCAGGTCATAATCTTCGTTTATCAGCCACTCATTATGGGCCTTTTTGGAACGGTCAACTTGGGTTACGGTGTAAGAAAACACCGCTCCCGTCATATCGGTTACCGTGATGGTTGTTCCGTTTTCAATTTTCTCGCAAAAAGAGAATTGATAGGAACTATCGGTACCTCCTATAACTATGGAATTATCATAACAACTACCGTAAAAACGAGCCGATGCTTTATACAGTTTACCGCTGTCCCATTTATCTGATACGGGCAATTTTACATCTAAGGTTGGAATTTCAAGCATAGCCACATAATCGGTGCCATCAATCTCTAAAATCGGCATATTGGGATTGGAATTTGAATAGGTTAACGGCACACCTGCACTTCTGTACGGTAACAGTTCCTCCATTTTTGCTACGGTTTCTTTGCCGTTTACAGACCCCATATATCCGCTTATCTGCGAAAAGCCGATTAACACAAGACTGATTATAACAAGCCCCACACCTAAAATAATCAGAACAGGAAATTTATACTTTCTCATATTGCCCTTTTCCTCCGACTGTATATGCCGATTATGATTAACACGATACCTATTATGCAGGTTATCATAACCCAGTATATCAGGTTGGTAGTTTCTCCCGTTTTTGGTCCATCGGGGACTACGTTACATCCTTTATGAGTATTGATAATCGAAAAATATGCCTCATTTTGCTGAACGGTTACAATGTATTTTTCGTTAACGTTTCGCTCTGTAACAGTCCATTTACCAAGATCATCTTCAGATACGTACCAACGATAAGTCCAATTATTATCTTGGCTTAAAATCTGAGTTTCTGCAAGTTTTCCGTTTTTATAGATATCCACTTCAACCTGCTTTGGACGGTCGGTTTCACATCCCGAATCCTGCCAAAGTTTTGTAACTCTATATTCAGTTTTAGGCACAAAATCGGAGCATTTAGGTTTTGCTTCCACGTTGTAGTTATGGGTCCCGTCGGCTTGAGGGGTGGGCAGATATACCAAAAACTTATTGAATATATATGTGCCGTTATTATCTTCGGTGACCACCTCATTTACAAAGTATAATCCCGTTTCTAAATCGGTAAAGGCGGCGGTTCCGTTTTGGTTAGTTCTTTCGGTTTTATATGCAGGAAGATTGTTGGCTACGATATATGAATTAAGGGTATCCGCAGTATTATTCCACTGTTCCTGTGCAGTAATACCGTGAATGTTTATGGGATATGATGCAAAGGGTTCTATAAGTTCAAAGGTACCGTTTTCAAGGGCTTTAGCAACACGATATATACCAATTTCAAGGTCTGAAAAGGTTTTTCCTTCTTTTTGATAATCAAGTGTCAAACTTGCCTTTGTTTCGGGGTCAACCAACCCTACCCCTTGCACATTAAGCGGACAACATACGGTCACACAAAAGACAACCAAACTTATGAATAATGCAGTTATTTTTCTCATAAATTATCTTCTCCCAAGTTTTCCTTCTTAACCGGTGCAAACATAACATAAATAAGTAACACAAAAATAATAGGAAGTGCAACGATAGGCATAACTATCAGGGGCTCAATACGATATGCCTCGTTAGCGACATATAAATTGCTTTGTTGTGATTCATCCACCTGATGTCCGCGTACCAAAAGACGTTGAGTATTGATACCGTATGGAGTACAGGTCAACAGCGTACAATAATCCTTACCCTCGTTTATTTGGATAAGACTTGAATCATCGGGATCAACGATACGTATCTGATCCACCTCGTAGGTAATGGTTCGGTCTAAAATAGTGAAATAAAAGGTATCGCCTATCTCCATTTTATCAAGATGGGTAAATAGAATTGCCGTAGGAAGTCCACGATGAGCAGAAACTACACTGTGTGTGTTATCTCCCCCCACGGGAAGACTTGTTCCCTTAAGATGTCCCACCGCCACGCTAAGCACACTGTTGGAAGTGCCATGATACACAGGCAATTCCTGGTTGATTTTCGGCACCGTAATATATCCCATCATTCCGTTACCCGTAAGGTTCAAAATGTTGTCGTAATCGGGTATTTGATTATGGTCAAGTAATGGATATCCAAGTTGAGCAAGTTGTTTATTATAGGCATCCGCCTTTTCAAAGATAGCGGTAAAATCCTCAGGTTTATATTGGGAAAGCATAGATTCATAGTCAACTATTGCCTCACTTTGTGTTTTGGAGTTCCAATAATTGCTGATAGATGGATATAACAACACGGAGAGACCGATGAAGAAACAAATAAGCAATATTATGGTTGTTTTTTTACTTTTCATAAGCTCCTCCCTATTGTTAATCATTTTATCCCGGCAGGGGCTTTGAGGCCCCCGCCGGATAATTAAATTCAGAAAACTATTTCTTAAAATTAGTCTTCAATCATAGACATTCTCTTCTTGGTTACCAAAAGAACGCCGGTGCCAAGAACAACCAATACACCAAGGGTGATAAAGATGATTGTACCCATACCGCCGGTTTCGGGCAACATAGAACCGGTTTTGTTAACTACGTGAACACCGGAGCCGGTAGAATATACACCATCATTGAATACTGCATCCAAGTTAGCATCGGAAACAATGAATTTTTGACGAGCAGATAATTTGTTATAACCGTCAGGTGCTACGGTTTCTTCCAAGTAGTAAGTACCGTTATCGAATCCAATTACACGCATTTGTCCGTTGGTAACAACAATTGCAACACCATCTTCATCATCTCTTGCACGACGATATGCTTTTCCATCATCGGTTAAAACAACCTTAACTTCATTTCCGCCGGTAGCTGCATCGTAAATTCTGAACTGTGCACCGTCAATCAATTTGTTGGAAGAGTCGGTTTTAATAATGTCAATACCAAAGGTATTGGTGGTAACAAAATCTTCATTGGATTTGCCGCCTTCACCGAAGGTCAACCATGCAAGGTTGTCGTTGCCTTCACCGTTGATAACTGCGTTTCTGTTAAGCATAGCATTGTAGGAAACAATAATCTTGTCGTTGGTTTCCAAGGAATCGCAGAATTCTTTTGCGAAATGTACTTCAAAAGTGCAAGCGTCATTTGTAACGTCATCACCGGTTTTGACTTCATACATATCGGTTCCAACTGTGGTGGTACCGGTACCGGGAACAACGTGTTCAATGCCTGTTACGTTCTTAAAGGTGATACCCTCTTCCATAGTATCGTGAAGGATATAGTTTTCAGCACCTGCGTGTACACTAATGGTTACACGATATTCAATGGTTTGACCGATATCGGCAGTATTATTTCCGCCCCATTGTTCGGTGGAATCTTCTTTAACTTGTTTGTCGATGGTGGGGATACCGTTCTTTACATTGATAGAAGCGTTGGGGTTGGTGGTGGTAAGGCCGCACAAAGCACCCATGGAAGAGTCAACCAAATAATAACCTAATTCCAAATCGCTGAATTTGCCGTTTACAAATTCACCGGCATTTTTGGAGGATTTAACGGGAGCAATACCATTTGCCTTAGCATAAGCCAATGCCAATTTTGCAAAAGTTGCTTTGGTATCATCATCTTCTGCAGCAGCCCAGGTTACGTATCCGTCTGCATCGGTGGACATATATTCCTTTGCATCATCGGTAGCAAAGAAGGCAGCCCATGCTGCGTTTGCTTTGTAGGAATATGCACCTGCAGCATTGTCATAACTTTCAAGATCTAAAAGTTTATAGATCTCGTAGGTGGTGGTTTCACTAGCACCGTTAATGGTGATAGAACCGGTTTCGTTTGCATAAACGGTTGCAAACATGGATGCCATGAGCATCAGGGTAACAACGATAGAAATTACTTTTTTCATGATTTTTTCTTTCCTTTCTGAAATAAAAAAATTTTTTGATATTTTTTGGATTCGAATTCACGGCGCAAAGTTTTGCCGCGATAAGAAGGCCTATTTCATCCTCCTTTCACGCTTGCGCCTTAATCCGATTCCATATATAAGGGTGGATAGCATAATGCCAAAGCCACACAATATACAAATTAGTTGGGCCGGAGAGCCGGTGGAAGGAAGCTCGGGGCCTCCCGGGTGGTATGTATTTGTGATAACAACCGAGTAGGTGGGCGGAGAACCTCCTACCGCTTCAACTTCACCGTAAGAGGTGGACCATTTTTCTTTATCCCAAACCTCTTTTACGCTGTAGTTGATTGTCTGTCCATTTCCGTCCTTAAGGGGAAGTCCTTGGAAGACTCCTTGCCAGTTGTTTCTAAGATTCAGCGTTAAGGTTCGACCTGTATCAACGCCATTGGCATACAGTCGGACCGTTACCGCAAATTCCTGATAAAGTGTTTTATCGAAACCTTCAGGGATTTTCCAGTTTTTGTTCACCGCAAGGGAGGTTTCGTTATCGGCCGCCAGAGGTGTATTGGTAATCTGATAAGCCCAGTCCTCAACATCCCTTATATCGGTTTGGGTGATACGACAAAACGGCACCAAAATCATAGAACTGTTTTGACTTGTATTGTACCCAAACTTTCCGGAACTGTTCATACTACTTGTCAGATAGTATCTTCTGTTTCCTTGCTGGTAGAAAATCTGCAAACCATCTGAGCGACTGCTGTATGAAAATTCCTGTCGGTCATTAGACTCCGGTGAATTTATTCTTGCGTAGAAGTCTGTGGGGCTACCTCCGTTGTAATAGAAGGTAATGGTTTGATTAACACCATTGGTGAATTTCACCTTACCGTTATTTACAGTTACCGTCCAAAGGGCATTTGGGGATGATTTTGCCGTTTCTGCATCCACCCATTTAAAACCGGTATCTGCATTGTTATTGATGGTAGATAGATACCCATTACCAAAACGCAGAATGTAGGTTTCTCCGTTCTTAAAGGATAACGATTCCGCCCATTCGGTTTTTGATATCTCAATCTGCGTTATCTTTCGAACGGTGGAATAGTAACCTGATTCATAGGATTCCTCTACACCATACTGAATCTCTCTCAGGTTATCGTAATCGTATTTTGGTAGATTAGTCCAGGTGTACATCCATTCGTTCTCATCACTAAGGATAATTTCGCGTATTCTTCGTACCGTTCCGTCAGGATCGGTTACGGTGAGATATGCCTGAATGTAATCTCCGCTATGGTCCACGTTATCCTGCCATTTTTTGATAACCTGCACCGTTGTAGTTTCTATTACAGAGGTGGGGGCATTGGTAACCACTATAAACACCCGTTGATTTTGTTCATCGATGTTTACTCCGTGTACCGTAAAGCCGGGAGACGCATCCTCCGACACCTCTACCTGATAGGAGGCAAGACCGTCCTTGTTGATAGAGAGTTGTATCACACCCTGTGGCAGAGAATATCCGTTTGCCGAAGGTGGTCCAGTTTCCATAATGTAATATGTCTTGCTGGGGCTTAATCCCCACATATGAGCGACACCGTTTACCACGGTGAAGGTATTGGTGGGTTTGGCACCATCTCGGTAATCCTCATAACTTGTATAGAACTGGACGGGGACTGTGCAATTCGAGTCGGTATATACAGAGAATTTTGTGCCGTCAAGAAGTTGTTTTGTCAGAACGTCTTCTTTTTGAATATCTAAACTGTATCTGGGTGCCAAGTTGAAGTAGATAGCACAGTTGGACTGAGAAGCACCACGTTCCAGATACAACACCGTCATGGTATGTTCACCGGCAGGCACGTCAAAGGTTCCTACCACTCTATCCTGAACCGATACAGTACCGTCGGAAAAGTTGATATCACCGCTTTCAACACCGTGGATACCACCAACGTCAAGCACTAATTTTCCGTCAATCAATACCCACACGTCGTCATCTCCGGTGAACTGGAAGTGCATATCGTTGCCGTGGATATCCTTATTGCCGTTTGTGCCTACGTCATCGGGCAGGTAAAATCTAATATCCGACCTCAACCCGTATGCAAAATTTGAAAGGGGCATATTATCATTGGCATATCCCGATGCATATTGATAATGGTTTATACCTGCATATTCCCCGTTGATTCCATCGTGGGTATAGGTTCCAACGTAGTTTCCGTTATTGTTGGCGTAGGGAGAGTTGAAGGGTAAAAATCCCGAATATGTA
>JAZQJN010000132.1:0-12943 GCA_045541655.1 Acutalibacteraceae bacterium | reverse complement strand
CCTCTAAATAAATATTTGAAATAATAACTGCGGCAACAAGGATTATAAACCAAATAATAGCAAAGAAATCTCTGAAACGGAGTTTCATCTGCTTTACTCTGGTTCTGCCCTCACCACCGTGATAACATCTGCACTCCATAGCATCGGCAAGTTCCAAAGCCCTGCGGAAGGAGGATACAAGCAGGGGAATAAGAATAGGGATAAGTGCTTTAAGCCGTTGTTTTATTCCACCGCTTTCAAGGTCTGCACCCCTCGCCTTTTGAGCCGACATTATCTTATCGGTTTCTTCAATAAGGGTGGGGATAAACCGGAGTGCAATGGTCATCATCATAGCAAAGGAGTGAACGTCGATTTTAATAAGGTTCAAGGGGGAAAGTATCCGTTCAATGGCATCGGTAAGTTCGGTGGCGGATGTTGTATAGGTAAGCACCGACCCCACTATCACAAGAAGACACACACGAAGTGTCATATAGATGGCGGTGGTAATGCCTCCAAGGGTTATCGATATATCCCATCCAAAAAGTGAGAAGGCAAACAGCACCGCTCCACTTTTTACGTAAAGAAGGTTAAGAACGGAGGTTATTCCCACAATAACAATAAGGGGTTTTAATGATTTAAGATACATTCTTATGGGAACGTTTGTAAGCATAACGTACACAAAAAGTCCCACGGCGGTACAAAGCAGTGCCGCAAAATTTTGAGATACAAATATAAGTGCAATAAAGGCAACGGTCAAGATAAGTTTTACCCTTGCATCCATTTTGTGAATTGGAGAGGAGCAAGGGAAAAACTGTCCGAAGGTTATATCGTTAAGCATCTACTTTATAACCCTCCTTTTTAAGGCGGATAATCTCTTTTGCCACATTTTCGGCAGAGAAATTAGAAAGGTCAACGGGAAGTCCCTTATTTTTAAGGTTTATAAGCATCCTGGTAAGGGTGGGGAGAATAAGTCCCGATTGCTCAATAATATCGGTTTCGGCAAATATTCTTTCGGGAGTATCAAATGCCACCGATTCGCCCCCTTTAAGCACAAGCACCTTGTTGCATATACGGGCGATATCCTCCATATTATGAGAAACAATAATCACCGAAGTGTTGGTGGTTTTATTGAGTTCCACTATCATATCAAGTATTCTTTGTCTGCCTTTGGGGTCAAGCCCCGCAGTGGGCTCGTCCAGAATAAGGATTTCGGGTTCCATAGCCACAACCCCTGCAATAGCGGCACGGCGTTTTTCTCCCCCCGATAGGTCAAAGGGGGATTTTTCTAAAAGATGAGAGGGTAAATCCACAAGTTTTGCGGCATTTAACACCCTTTTATCAATTTCCTCTTTTGAAAGTCCCATATTCGATGGACCAAAGGATATATCTTTATATACCGTTTCATCAAAAAGTTGGTATTCGGGATACTGAAAAACAAGTCCGATTTTAAATCGGGCATTGTGGAGAGTTTTTTTATCTGCAAAAATATCCTCACCATTTAAGGTGACACTTCCCGAGGCGGGTTTAAGAAGTCCGTTAAGCATCTGCACAAGGGTGGATTTACCCGACCCCGTATGACCGATAATACCCACGATTTCTCCCTTTTCTACACAAAAATCCACACCCTTTACGGCCTGTTTCACAAAGGGGGTCTTTTGGGAATATATATATTCAAGTTTTTGTGCTTCTAAAAGTGCCAATCTAATTCTATCCTTCAAACGATTTTAAAATATATTCGGTGCATTCTTCGGGGGTCAGAACACCGTCGGGGATGTTAAATCCCTCTTTGTTTAACATCTCTTTAACGTCGCAGGTTACAGGAAGGGTCAAATCTGCATCTCGCAGAATATCCCCCTTTGAGAAAACCTGACCGGGTGTACCGTCAAGGATAATTTCCCCTTTTTTCATAACCACAACACGGTCGGCATCGGTAACCTCTTCCATATAGTGGGTAATAAGCACCACGGTGATGCCCTTTTCTTTGTTGAGCCGTTTAACCGCCGATAAAACTTCCCGTCTTCCCTTTGGATCAAGCATAGCGGTGGGTTCATCAAGAACGATACATCTGGGTTCCATTGCAAGAATACCCGCAATAGCCACCCTTTGTTTTTGTCCGCCGGAAAGTTTTGTGGTGGAATCCTCTCGGCTTTCCCACATTCCCACGTCTTTAAGGGCGGTTTCCACACGTTTTCTTATTTCGGATGGCTCTACCCCTAAATTTTCAGGGCCAAAGGCAACGTCCTCAAAAACGATGGTGGTAACGATTTGGTTATCGGGATTTTGGAACACAAGTCCCACGTTCTGGCGAACATCAAAACGACGGGTTTCATCCGAAGTGGATATCCCCTCGCAAAGCACCTCACCGCTGTCGGGGATATACATTCCGTTCATCAGTCGGGATAGGGTGGATTTACCCGAACCGTTATGACCGATAATGGCGGTAAAACTTCCCCTTTCGATGTTCAGAGAAAAATTTTCAAAAAGTTTAATAAGGGGGGCGTTTTCTTCCTCCCTGTAACTGAAATCTATATTTTTAATTTCGATAATATTATCCATCAAATTCAGAACTTTCTTTTGCGAAAATATAAATTTAGTATATTATATATACTACGGGTACAATATACCTATAGTAAACCATCTATCATAATACAATATCAGGGTGCAAAATGTCAATATAAACCTTTGCAAATAAGTGTGGTAAAAAAGATATTTTTCAAAAAAATGCAAAATATTTAAAAAAATGCTTGACAAACCAAAAAATATTATATATAATACGCTTTGTCCTTTGCGGATTTAGCTCATCTGGTAGAGCGCCACCTTGCCAAGGTGGAGGTAGCGAGTTCGAGCCTCGTAATCCGCTCCACCATATTTTTATATGGCGGTATAGCTCAGTTGGCTAGAGCATTCGGTTCATACCCGAAGTGTCGTTGGTTCAAATCCGACTACCGCTACCAAAAGGTTAAGGCGGAAGGGTACTGAAAGAGCTTTAGCACCCTTCCCCGAATCCTAAAACTTAATACGGCCCGTTGGTCAAGAGGTTAAGACACCGCCCTTTCACGGCGGTAACACGAGTTCGATTCTCGTACGGGTCACCAAAAATCCCTTAAACGAAAGTTTGAGGGATTTTTACTTATTACCTATTCACTCTTCACTATTACCTCCACCAAAAAATCTTGGGATTTTTGGAAGGTAAAAAGTAATAGTTAATAGTGAAGAAGTTAATGTGTGGCTTCGCCAATGTTGTTCACTTCGTTAGCGATACATCATTTTTCTTTCCCTCCCACAGAGGTAATATCTTCACATTGACAGAGAGCTTATATTATGGTATAATTAAGGTAACATCCTCTCCCCACCTCTTGGGAACACACATATTGTTGTTGGAGGTAACCTATGAAAAGATTTTTATCCTTTATTCTCGCCGGCTGTGTTATGATGACGGTATTTTGCGGGCTATCATTCCAAATAGCATCGGCCGAAACCCTTTGGGGTATAGACGTATCCTACTATCAAGGCACCATTAACTGGAATAAGGTAAAGGCAGCAGGTGTTGACTTTGCTATCCTCAGAGCAGGATATGAATACTCCAAAGACGTCAAGTTTGAAGAATATTACGCCGGTGCTAAAGCGGCGGGTATTCCTGTTGGTGTTTATCTTTACACCTACGCCGACAATGTTGACGAAGCCACCAAAGAAGCAAACACTCTCATCAAAAACCTTTCGGGCAAAACCTTTGAATGGCCTATTTACATCGACGTTGAGGAATCCAGCAAATATTCTCAATACTCACGGGATTATGTTTCTAACCTCGTTTTAACCGAACTTGAAATTCTTGAAGCGGCAGGATATTTCTGCGGTGTTTATACCTATACAAACTTTGCAAACAACTATATCAATATGTCCCTGCTTTCAAACTACACCACCTGGATTGCAGAATATAATTCAAAGTGCAACTACAAGGGTGCCTACGATATGTGGCAATATTCATCTTCTCTTTCTATAGACGGTGTATCCTCAGCCAGATGCGATACAAACTATGCCTACGTTGACTTTGAACCCATCATTAAAGCAGGCGGATTTAACGGTTTTGAAAAGAGCGACGATACCCCCAGCACCCCCGTAGGTCCCGTTGAAGATAAGGTCATTATTGACGGAAGCACCACCGCTAACACAAGCGTTAATGCCAATCATTACGCCACCACCGTTGAAACTTCGGACGGGAAAAATGCGGGAGATAAAGCACTCAAAATGAACTTTAACGACCCCGACAGTAAAGCATCCTCTACCAAGGTTGGTGGTATGATGTTCTACAACTTCCCATCTTCCGAAAATCTTTCGGCTTATGAATATCTGTCAATGGATATCTATGTCCCACAAAAGATGACCGGCACCCACAGTTTTCAGGTAAACTTCGTAACAAGCGGTGAAGACGGTTATAACCATAATGCAGATATAAGCAACTGGGAGGCAGGATGGCATTCTATCGTTATCCCCCTTAAAGATATTGAAATGGCAACCTCCGCCAACTGGAATAACATAAACAAACTTCGTTTTACCTGGTTCAATAATGCCGATATGTCCGACCCCACGTATTTCCTTATTAGTGACGTTCGTTTGAGCCAAAACGAACCCGTTGTTGAAGAAATTATCGTTGTTTACGGTGACGTTAACCATGATGAAGCAATTGATGCAACAGACGCCCTTCTTACCCTTCAGTATTCGGTAGATAAAATCACCTTCACCACCGAGCAACTTACTGCAGGGGATGTAAATAACACCGGTGTTGTTGATGCAACAGATGCCCTTCTTATCCTTCAGTATTCGGTTGAGAAAATAACATCCTTCCCAAGAGGAAACGCGGTATAAAAAATATAAAATTATATATTTACAAAATCCCCTCGTATAACGTGGGGATTTTTTCATCCAATGGTGAGTTATACAAAAGAGGCACATTCCTTACGGAGTGTGCCTCTTTTAATGTTAGTTTTGTATTTAATTAAAGAATATTATACTAAATTATGCTTCAACCTGAGCATCGATAATTCTATCGGCTGCTTCGGTCTTTGCGAGTTCAAATTCATCCTCAATATCGGAGGAGGGTTTCTTGGTAAGAAGGGATACAACCACAATAACGAGGCAGGAGAAGAGGAATGCGGGAAGAAGTTCGTAAATTCCCCATACACCGCCAAAGGGCTTGATAACCAATTTCCAAAGGAAAACCATTCCGCCACCGGAGAGCATACCTGCAATAGCGGCTGCACGGGTGGTGCGTTTCCAGAAGAGGGAGAAGAGCATAATGGGACCAAAGGTGGCACCGAATCCTGCCCAAGCGAAACTTACAATGGTAAAGATAATGCTATTTTCATCAAGGGCAATAACTATACCGATAAGGGCGATAACCAAAAGGGTGATACGGCTTACCCACATAACGTTTTTATCGGTTGCCTTCTTGTGAAGAATACCTTGATAAATGTTCTTTGAAAAAGCAGAAGCAGCAATAAGAAGATAAGAGTCGGAGGAACTAATGGTTGCTGCCAAGATACCTGCCATAACCACACCTGCAAAGATGGGATGTAAAAGAACCTGGGACATAGAAACAAAAATATTTTCTGCCGATGATGCAGTAAGGTGTTCGACGGGCAACATTTTACGGCCGATAAGACCTATGCATACTGCGGCAAAGAGGGAGATAACACACCAAACGGTGGCGATACGACGGGATTTTTTAAGTTCGCTTGAGTTGCGGATAGCAATAAAGCGAAGAAGAACCTGGGGCATACCGAAATATCCAAGACCCCAAGACATAGTAGAAAGAACGGTAAGTAATCCGTAAGCACCTGCTTCACCAAATTGAGGAATTCCGTTTACCACTTGTTGAACACCGTCAGCATCAACGGCGGGGGATGCAATTCCAAAGAAATCAATAAATCCGGGGATGCTTCTTGCGTTGTCAACAACGGCACCGATACCCCCTGCGTTTATGGTACCAAGCACCAAAACGGTAACCAGGGCACCTATCATAACAAGTGCCTGCATAAAGTCGGAGGCACTTTCGGCCAAAAATCCGCCAAGGAAGGTGTAAAGCAGAACGAATACTGCACCGATAATCATCATCAAACGATAGTCTGCATTAAAGAGGGATGCGAAGAGTTTACCGCAGGTTACAAAACAACTACCTGCATATACTGCGAAGAAGATAAGGATAAAGAGGGATGCAATAAGCATAATAACCTTTTTCTTTTCCTTAAAGCGGTTACTGAAGAAGTCGGGCAGGGTGATGGAGTTGTTTGCAACGTAAGAATATCTGCGAAGACGTTTTGAAACAACCAACCAGTTGATGTATGTACCAACGGCAAGACCAATAGCGGTCCAGGCAGCGTCGGAAACACCGCACCAATAGGCAACACCGGGAAGTCCCATAAGAAGCCAACCGCTCATATCGGATGCTTCGGCACTAAGGGCGGCAACCCAAGGACCTAAAGAACGTCCGCCGATAAAATAGTTTTCTGTGCTTTTGTTTGCTCTTTTTGCAAAGACAATACCTATAACAATAACAATGAGCATATAGGATGCCATAGCAATAAGAATTTGAATTTGTTTTGAATCCAAATGAATCCCTCCGTTTTTTGAAAAAATACAAAGTTATTTTACACCAATTTAACGCTTTAGTCAATAAAAATTTTCAGAATAACACAGTTTTGTAATACTTCTTTTTAATTGTATAATATTGGTTGACAAAAAAGTCGAAATTTGCTATATTTTGTGGTGGTATATTTATTCTTATAAATATAGATACAAAATTTAGGAGGAAAAAATTATGAAAATGATCTATCAGGTCAACGACAGACCCAAGTTCTTTCAACTTCTTGTGTTTGCGTTGCAACAGCTCCTGGCAATTATGACTGCAACCTTGGTTGTACCCGTAATTATCAACGGAACAGACGCCTTTAAAGGTGCTTTCGGAAGTTTCCGTATGCCTATGAGTCCCGCCGCCGCTTTGGTTGGTGCAGGTGTAGGTACCCTTATTTACGTTCTCTTTACCAAATGTAAGAGCCCCGTTTTCCTCGGTTCATCCTTCTCATTCATCGGCTCTATGACCGCTGCTTTTGCCGGTGCTACCTCTGCCGCCGCAGGATATGTAGGTCTTCTTATCGGTGCCGCCTTTGCAGGTCTTGTTTACGTTATTATTGCAATCGTGGTAAAAATCGCAGGCGTTAACTGGATTGACAAACTTATGCCTCCCGCAGTTATCGGTTCCACCGTTGCACTTATCGGTCTTTCCCTTGCAGGTAACGCCGTTGGCGATATCTCCAAAGGCAGTTTTATCGCAGGTGCCGCTCCTTCTTCCAAACTTCTCACCGTTCTTTGCGGAATTATCACCCTTCTTGTTACCGTTATCAGTTCTACCTACGGTAAAAAATATGGTAAACTCATTCCCTTTATCTTTGGTATTCTTGCAGGATATGCTTCCTGCGGTATCTTCACCATCTTTGGATACGCTTTTGACGTTGAATCCCTTAAACTTCTCGATATTACTCCCTTCAAAGCCCTTGTTGCTGACGGAGTTAACCTCAACACCTTCCTCTCCTTCCCCGACTTTACCGTAGCAAATGCTGTCCACGGATTCAAAGAGATTGATGCCGCATACATCGGAACAATTGCAGTGGCTTACGTTCCCGTTGCATTCGTTGTTTTTGCAGAGCATCTTGCCGACCACAAAAACATTTCATCTATCATTGAAAAGGATCTTCTCCGCGAACCCGGTCTTCACAGAACCCTTTTGGGTGACGGCGTCGGTTCCTTTGCAGGTGCCCTCTTCGGCGGTTGCCCCAACACCACCTACGGCGAATCTGTGGGATGTGTTGCTATTACCAAGAACGCATCTGTATATACCATTATCACCGCTGCAATTATGGCGATTGTTATTGCCTTTGTTTCACCCTTCGTTGCCTTTGTAAACTCCATTCCCTCCTGTGTAATGGGTGGCGTTTGTATGGCACTTTACGGATTTATTGCTGTATCCGGTCTTAAAATGATTCAATCTGTTGACCTTAATCAAAATAAAAATCTCTTTGTTGTTTCCACCATCCTTATTGCAGGTGTTGGCGGACTTACCCTCAAATTCGGTAAGATTGAACTTACCACCATCGCTTGTGCACTTATCCTCGGTATCATTGTAAACCTTATTGTTAAAAAGGCAAAGGATGATGACGACGTTGAGGTAGATATCGTTGCAGTAACCGAAGAAGTTACAGATGCTGATGTTTATGCAGAAGTTGAAGTAGAAACCGAAGCACAAACCGATGCAGAATAGGAGATAATCTCAAATGGCAAAAATCACAATTCTTGAT
Source organism: Acutalibacteraceae bacterium (assembly GCA_045541655.1). Lineage (GTDB taxonomy): Bacteria > Bacillota > Clostridia > Oscillospirales > Acutalibacteraceae > UMGS1484. The sequence goes on along the minus strand of JAZQJN010000132.1, from coordinate 4,616 downwards.
CATCCCCTTATCCAACACAAAACCACCGTTCTCCGCAAAAAGGATACCCCCACCCCCGTGTTTCGCGATATGGTTGAGGAAATCACCATGCTTATGTGCTACGAAGCACTCCGCGATCTTCCTTTAGAGGATGTGGAAATCGAAACCCCTATCTGCAAAACCACAAAAAAACAACTTGCAGGTAAAAAGTTGGCTGTGGTTCCTATCCTCAGAGCGGGACTTGGAATGGTAAACGGATTCCTTAATCTCGTTCCTGCCGCAAAGGTAGGTCATATTGGTATGTATAGGGATGAAGAAACCCTTATTCCACATCCATACTACTGCAAACTTCCCGCCGATATTGAGGAACGTTTGGTTGTAGTGGTTGACCCTATGCTTGCCACCGGCGGCTCAGCAATAGATGCCATTACCCAGATAAAGGCACAGGGGGCTGCCAATATTAAGTTCTTGTGTCTTATTGCCGCTCCCGAAGGAATTGAGGCACTGTCAAAAGCACATCCCGACGTGGAGATAGTATGTGCCAACGTTGACGAAAAGTTAAACGAGGTTGGATACATTGTCCCCGGTCTTGGTGATGCAGGAGATAGAATCTTCGGCACAAAATAGATTAAACCTCTAAATTATAAGGCATTGTGAAATCACAATGCCTTTTTTTATTTCAGTTTTGTAAAAAATATTGAATAAAAAATAATAAGTTGATATAATAATTATAAATAAAAAAGAAAGGGGAGTTTGTATATGAAATACAGAATTGTTGGAGCTACCGTTCCTGCGGTAGAGATTATTTTTGATAACGCCGGTGAATCGGTTTTCAGTCAATCCGGAGGTATGTCCTGGATGACCGACGGTATTTCTATGGAAACCAATATGCGTGGCGGTTTTGGTAAAAGTTTAGGCAGAATGTTTGCAGGAGAATCCCTCTTTATGGCAAACTATACAGCCGAAGCACCCAATACATCCATTACCTTTGCATCCACCGTTCCCGGTGAGGTCGTTCCCGTTGTTGTAAACCCTCAGACATCCCTTATTTGTCAAAAGGGTGCCTTCCTTTGCGGTCAACAGGGAATCAATCTTAACGTTACCTTTACCAAAAGATTCTCTGCAGGTCTTTTGGGCGGTGAAGGATTTATTCTTCAAAAGATATCGGGTCAAGGTATCGCTTTTTTAGAGGTTGATGGCGATAAGATTGAAAAGGTTCTTGCTCCCGGCGAGGTTCTCAAGGTAGATAGCGGTAACGTGGTTGCCTTTGAAGAAACCGTTAAATACGAAATCGAAACCGTTAAGGGATTCAAAAACATTCTCTTTGGCGGTGAGGGACTTTTCCTTACAAAACTTACCGGCCCCGGTAAGGTAATTCTTCAAACCCAGAATATTTTTGAATTTGCAACCCGAATCGGCAGTATGATTCCATCGAAAGGTTAAAATATGAAAAACGTTAAAAAACTATTGATACTTTCTCTCTTGCTGGTTGTGTTGGTTATGCAAACGGCTTGTTCAAAGAAGATATCAACCGCCATTCAGGATCATTACGAAAATTACAGATATTATTATGAAGACCTTGCCAATCAGACCGACGGGAAAAACGGTGTTGTTACCTTCACCGTTAAAGGCGACAGTCTGATAATGACCGTTACCCTTCCTATAGAGGTTAAGAGCGGACAGATGGATACCTATCGCAAGGTGCTTGAAACAGCCGTTAATGATTCCGACGATCAGTATTACACCCTCCTTGAAAAACTTCAGGAGGATGTCCCTGAGGCCACCTTCGTGCTAAAATATGCTGATCAGGCACAAAAAGTTATTGTAAAAAAAGAGTTTAAGTAGATAAAAATGTTGAAAGGATAATAAATGTGAAAAATCTTAAAAAACTACTTGCACTTGTACTCACCGTGCTTACCGTAGTATCATTAACCGCCTGTTTTGATACCACTATGACCATTGAAGAACATTATGAAAAAAACAAAGCAGTATATGAAAATATGTCAAAATCTGCAAGTGGTGGCAGTTCTATTGTATATACTGTCAGAGATAACAGTTTGGTTCTCCTTGCCACACTTCCCAACGAAGTTGATGATGAATATTTAGAAACATATCGTTCCACCTTTGAACAAAGTGTTAAAAGTTCCGACGCTACCTATATGGAGGTTCTTGAGAATGTCCGTGAAGACGTTCCCGATGCTACCTTTATCGTGGAATTTGTAGATAAAAACGGCAAAGTTCTTTATAGCAAAGAATATAAATAATCTTTACAGATTATTGTGTCTTAATCTTTTCATAACGGGCACAAAAACATAAAAACGAGGATTATTATGAAACAGTTTGATATTACCTATTTTCACGGTCCCTTTGAAGAGTTTGTCGTGAAAGAAGACGTTATTTCCGAAATCGCCGCCAGCGGTATGACCTTGGTGCCTCTTCATTACAGCACCGAAGTCAACAAACAAGCATTGCCCTTACTTCGCCGATATGGTCTTCGTGCTATCGTTTCAGACCCGAGAATTAACCATATCTACAACACCGACAACATCGCCGGAGCCGATGCTATGGCTAAAGAGGTTGTGGAGGATTATAAGGAATTTGATAACATTATCGGTTGGGATATAGTTGATGAACCCGGTGCATCAAAATTCCCCGTTCTGGGTGCTATTGTCAACGGATTCCGCCGTTATTCTCCTGAGATGGAAACCGTTATTAACCTGTTCCCCAACTACGCAGCCCCCGAACAACTTGGAAATCCCGATTACGTTTCCCATCTGGAAGAGTTTGTAAACGTTGTTCGTCCCCACCTGCTTTCCTATGACCATTATCACTTCCTTGGTCGTGAAAATCGTAATAATACTATGAATTTGGATGTGGATGAGCGTGAACGCCTCATCCGTCTTGCCGCAGAATCGGTTGAAAACCGCGGCGGATTCTTTGAAAATATTGAGGATTTCCGTTCGGTTGCACTTAAGTATGATATCGACCCTATGCTCATTGTCCTTTTGACCGAGCACGGCCCTTATCGTAACCTTACCCTTGGGGAACTTTATTGGGAGGTTAATATGTGTCTTGCCTACGGTATGAAACGCATCTCCTACTTCACCTATTGGGAACCCCCGTTTGATCCTCATTGGCAATGGGCAAACGCTATGTGCGATACCGAGGGTAATAAAACAAAGCATTGGTATGACGTTAAGGCCATCAATGATGATATTTTGTCGGTAGGACAACATCTCTTTAACACAAAATCCGAGGCAGTATTCCACATCGGTACCCCCGAAGACGGTGCTGCTAAGTTTGAAAATTATAAATTGGTATCATCCATTGACGGTGATAACGGTGTTATTGGTTTCTTTGAGGACGGTTCCATCTATCTTGTAAACCGTGATTTTGCGGGTAAAAACACCTTCACCCTCCATACCGAAAAGCCGGTATCGGTCTTCTCCGATAACAGATTTATCCTCACAAAGGATAACACCTTCACCGTAGAACTTTGTGCAGGCGAAGCGGTCCTTCTTAAGGTTTAAGTTGTAAATTAAAATCGGGCCCCTGCCCTACGATTTTTCATCCACATTTTATTTCCAATCCGTCGGGCTTTGCCGACACCTTAATTCTCCATTTTCCCATTTTCAATTATCCACAAAAAAAAAGCAGGTCAAACGACCTGCTTTTTTTAATTATTTTTATCCAACCCTAAGAAAAAGTCATCATAAGAACAGTTATATATCTTTTTGAGTAATACAATAACGCTTGCTCGGATATTTAGTTCACCCGACTCATACTTTGCATAGGTGGTTCTTCCTATATCACAACCTCTGCGTTGCAGTTCCGCACACAGTTTTTCTTGGGATATTCCAAACTCATCTCTTAATCTTCTAAGATTATCTCCCATATTCAAATCTCGCCTGATTTTTTGTTCCATTTAGCACACCTCACAAAATAATTGACCAATATTGGTTGCAACTATTTGTATTTTATGCTATGCTAAATCAAAATATTGACCGCTATGCTGGTCTATTTGGGGGAACAATACAAATGACATGCACATTTTTCGGACATAGAGATTGTCCAAAAGAAGTAGAGAAGAAATTACAGGAAATACTGATTAATTTAATCGAAAACAAAAATGTTACGGAATTTTATGTAGGTAATCAAGGTATGTTTGATTATTTCGTACGAAAAACACTCTTCCAACTATCAAAACTATACCCCATAAAATACTATATAGTTTTGGCTTATATACCAGTGGTTGGAAAAAAATACGATGAGTATGTTGTTGATACAATTTTACCTAATGATATTGAAAACGTTCCCAAAAGATTTGCTTTAAGTTTTCGTAACCGTTGGATGATAGAAAGATCTGATTTTGTTATTACCTTTGTAAAATATTCTTGGGGCGGAGCATCACAATTTAAGGAATTGGCAGAGAAGAAACATAAAATAGTTGTAAATATAACAATTGACCCCCTTGCCTAAATGGTAGATTTCCTCACGGTGTGAGGGAAATGTCGCAAAGCAATTAAGGAAGACGCTCTCTATTAGAGGTACTGCTGCCAAATCCGCCAAAAAATAACGGCAGGAGCAAGCCCCTGCCCTACGTTAGGAAAACTTGTAATTTTCCACTTTCCATTTTC
>JAZQJN010000131.1:0-2965 GCA_045541655.1 Acutalibacteraceae bacterium | reverse complement strand
GTGTATCTGCATCGGCTAAAAAAGGAGATACTGAACTTGTGGCGGTTATTCTTGATGGAGAAACCAGCGACAAGCGTTTTGCTGATGCCAAGGTATTACTAAACTACGGATTTGCTAATTTCACCATAACAACTCCTGATTTGAGTGATATTATTTTAGACCCCATAAAAGTTAGCAAAGGATATGATACGTGGGTGGATGTCGTTCTTGAAGAACCATCCCCTATTCTTGTAAACAAGGGCGAACAGGATAATATTGAGATAAAAATCACTTTGGCAGAGAGTGTAACCGCACCCGTCAGTGGCGGACAAATTTTAGGTAAGATATCATATCTTTCCAATGGCGAGGTGATAGGTGAAAGTAAAATCTTTGCAAAGAATTCGGTGGAGCTTCTTACTTTTTGGAAGGCATTCAAAAAACTGTTTTTAAGTATGTTATAAAGAATTCAGAGAGGACTTTTTAGTCCTCTTCTTTTTTTGCCAAAAATTTGTTCAGTTCATCAAGGTTTGTATTTTTCATCCACATCGATACGGTGTTTTCGGGTAATCCTGCCAATTTTGAAAGTTCAAGAACGGTCATATTTTCCACTTGATTATTTTTTAATATATCGCAAAGCAGCAAACTTACACAAAAATAGTCGGCTTCTATTTCATACCGCTGGGTTTTCATTAGTGTCCGCCCCGCCATATACATATAGTTTTGGTCAGGATGAAGTAAGGCGTGTCCCAATTCGTGGGCTATTACGCATCTCGCCTTTTCTCGGGGGAGATTTTGATTTACAAGGATGATCTGATTCCCCTGAACCGTAAAATATATTCCATCGGTAACGGCGGGAAGGTCGGAATACATTAGATTTACACCTAAATATTCGCAAAGACGAAGAGGATTACAGGTATCAAATTTTTCATAAAGCCCATAAGCCCTTTTGAAAATATTATTCATCATTCTTCCTGTTAAGCACAATAGCGGTGGAAAGTTCAATAGCATCCATAAGTTTTGTCACGTCTTCCTCGCTTAAAGGGACACCGTTAAACATCAGGCCCTGTGATGCCATCATACGTGCCTTCATATCACCGATAATTTGACCTACATCCACCGAGGACGCTCTGGAGGTCATACCCAAAAGATAATCCGACGTTACCGAAAAAACCTCGCAAATTTTGTTGATAAGAGCAATGTCGGGTTCTCTTCTGCCCTGTTCATACATTCCCACAGAACTTGATGAAATACCGAGAAGACCTGCTAATTCCGCTTGGGTTAAGCACTTTAAATTCCGCAGTTCTTTTAGTCGCTTGCCAAACATTTTTTCCACTCCCATTTAGGATGTACCATCCTTTTCTCTATCTATTTTGCCCCATTATATCACAAAGTGTGTTGTACTGCAATAATATTTTACATTACGACAGCGTTTTTGTCCTATTATTGACACAATGGGAGTTTTTCGCACATTTTGTGTATTTTTCGACATTTTTCTCCCTTGTATCCACACGAATTGAGTGTTATTATCTTGTTGCAAAGAGGAATTTTAACTATTTTTCGTGCAAATTCGACATCAAATAACACAAAATGTGTAAATTAGGAGGAAGTAGAAATGACATTAACCGAACTTGGAATGGATTACTTAAGGGAGGAAGCCGTTCTAAAAAAACGGCTTGAACAACTAACAAAACAATACAAAGAATGCGAGGACGAAAAAGTTAAAAAGTCCTTGGCGGGCAGGATATACTATCTTCGCCGAGAGATATTTGACTGCCACGAGTGGGGAGAATATCTACTTTCCTACTATAACAAAGATAGAGAGGATGTTGCTATATGAGCAGAAAACTTGTTAGTTTAGGTCAATATGAGGATAACATCTTCTCATTTGATAGGTTTTATCAAAACAATTTAAAGATGAATGATGACCAACACTTAACCGCCGATAAGGCGGTTATTATGGCCATTGATGAGGAACTCACCAACAAGCAAAGAGAGGTTTTACTCCTTTATTATTTTGAAGGAAAATCTACCATCGAGATAGCAAAAATGCTCGGGGTAAATAAATCAAGCGTCAGCCGACTTTTATCCCGAGCAAAAATGCGAATTCAAAAGGTACTGAAATACAATTTCAGATAAATATTCTATTTTTCGCCTATCCAAACCGATGTGGCACCGCAGGGCAGTACCTGTGAATTTGATGAAGTTATAATTCCGATTTCATCGCAGGAAATCCTTCCCTTTCTTCCCTTGGTTATTTCACTAAGCATATATCCCATAACCGAGGGAGAAAGTCCTGCGGTATAAGAATTTATAAGCAGAAATGATGCATCATCCGACAAAAGTTCCTTAATATCAAGAAGAAAATCATAGAGGCAATCTTCAAGTTGCCATACCTCTCCTCCCGGGCCTCTGCCGTAGGATGGGGGATCAAGGATAATTCCGTCGTACTTATTTCCACGACGGATTTCTCTTTTTACAAACTTCATACAGTCGTCCACCAACCACCGGATAGGACGGTCGGAAAGTCCCGAAACGTTAGCATTTTCTTTTGCCCACTGCACCATTCCTTTAGAGGCATCAACGTGGGTTACCTTGGCTCCTGCGGCGGCACCGGCAAAGGTTGCCCCACCTGTATAAGCAAAGAGATTAAGGACATTTAACTGCTTTTCACTCTTCTTTATGATATTTTCATAAAGTTCCCAGTTGACTGCCTGTTCGGGGAAAAGCCCTGTATGTTTAAATCCCATAGGTTTAAGGTTAAATTTAAGGTCGTTAAAGTTTATTGACCACACCTCGGGAATTTGTTTGTGATATTCCCAATTACCACCCCCCGATTTACTTCGGTGATAGGTGGCGTGGGCGGTTTTCCATCGGGGATCTAATTTAGGTGTCTTCCATATAACCTGAGGGTCGGGGCGAATAAGGATGATGTTACCCCATCTTTCAAGTCGTTGACCCGATGATGAATCAATCAGTTCATAATCCT
>JAZQJN010000130.1:0-3812 GCA_045541655.1 Acutalibacteraceae bacterium | reverse complement strand
GCTAAAAATTATGTCTTGACAAAAAAATATCTCTATGATAAACTAAACTAAACCGTTGAAGAAGAGTAAGTAGGTAATATTTATTTATCCAAAGAGAGTCGCAGGCGGTGAAATTGCGATGTTAAAGGTATTGCTGAATGGACTTCTGAGGGCAAGCAGAACAGGAAACTTAGTATGTGAGACGGAGCAGGACTCTCTGTAAACAAAGGTCGGCATATTTTACGTATGCTTTAAGTGGGTGTGAAAACACCAAGCCGGGTGGCACCGCAGGAAAGATTTTATCCTGTCCCAGCAGAAATTACTGTGGGACAGGTTTTTTTATTTATTGTCCCTATGAAAAAATTTCTCGAAAGGAGACAAAATTATGTCTGAAAAGAAAATCCCTTACAAAATTTATTTGGAAGAAAGTGAACTTCCCCGTGCATGGTATAATCTCCGTGCCGATATGATTAACAAACCCGCTCCTCTGCTTAATCCTAAAACCTTTGAACCCGCTACCGCTGAAGATTTGGCTCCCGTTTTTTGCGACGAGCTTGTAAAACAAGAGATTGACGATACTACTCCCTATTTTGAAATCCCCGAAGAGATTCTTAACTTTTATAAAATGTATCGTCCCGCTCCCCTTATCAGAGCATACTGCTTAGAAGAAAAGTTGGGCACTCCCGCAAAGATTTATTATAAATTCGAGGGTAACAACACCAGCGGCAGCCATAAATTAAACTCGGCTATTGCTCAGGCATACTATGCTAAAAAGCAAGGACTTAAAGGTGTTACAACCGAGACCGGTGCCGGTCAATGGGGCACCGCTCTTTCTATGGCTTGTTCATATTTTGACCTGGACTGCAAGGTGTTTATGGTTAAGTGTTCATATGAGCAAAAACCCTTCCGCCGAGAAGTAATGCGTACCTACGGTGCATCGGTTACCCCCTCCCCCTCCTTTGACACCGAGGTAGGTAAGAAAATCAATGAAGAACATCCCGGCACCAGCGGTAGTTTGGGATGTGCTATATCTGAAGCGGTTGAAACCGCCCTTAACAAAGAGGGTTACCGTTACGTTTTGGGCAGTGTGCTTAATCAGGTTATGCTTCATCAAACCGTTATCGGTTTGGAAACCAAAACTGCTCTTGATAAATATGGCGAGAAGGCAGATATAATTATCGGTTGTGCCGGTGGCGGTTCTAACCTTGGCGGTCTTATCGCTCCCTTTATGGGCGAAAAAATCCGCGGTGAAGCCGATTATCGCATTATTGCAGTTGAGCCCTCCTCTTGCCCCACCCTTACAAGAGGTGTTTACGCTTATGACTACTGCGATACCGGTAAGGTTTGTCCTCTTTCAAAGATGTATACTTTAGGTTGCGATTTTATTCCTGCCGCTAACCACGCAGGTGGTCTTCGTTATCACGGTATGAGTTCCATTCTTTCTCAACTCTATGATGACGGTCTTATGGAAGCTGTATCGGTTAAACAAACCGAAGTATTTGAAGCCGCTGAATATTTTGCTCGTATTGAGGGTATTCTCCCTGCTCCCGAAAGTTCCCACGCCATTAAAGTGGCTATTGATGAAGCCCTTAAATGCAAGGAAACCGGTGAAGAAAAGACCATCGTTTTCGGTCTTACCGGCACAGGATATTTCGATATGATGTCTTACGAAAAATTCCACAACGGCGTTATGACCGACTATATCCCCTCGGATGAAGAACTTGCAAAATATGCTGAAACTCTCCCTAAAATTAAATAGGTAATATCTTATCGGCAATCGTAAAATCGGTTGCCGATATTTTTTTGTGAAAATGCTTTTATCCCCCTTGACAAGGTTTTTCTGCGGTGATATAATGATGAAAAACTTGGTATAAAAATTCATCCGAGGTTTTATTTATGAATATTTTAAATTTTGCAGCAGAATACTTCTACTTTTACTTTTTTGGTTTTATCCAAAGAGGTTAGTTTTGCTGCAAAAATTTTATTGGACTTATGAAAAATTAAGCCCTTCGCAGTAAAACTTACTGCGGAGGGTTTTTATTTTGGTAATTATCCTTTACTTTTTATATGAAAGCTGGCGTGTAAGATGATTTTAACGGTAAAAAAGGATGCTAACTCAACACAACTTGACGGCCTTATTGAGTGGCTCAAGGCACAAAACGTTGAAGTGCACATTAGTGAAGGTGCCTACAACTGTGTTTTAGGTTTAGTTGGTGATACAAGTCACATCGATATGGATTTAATATCGGGACTCAATATTGTGGAGAACGTTCAAAGGGTTTCTGAACCTTTTAAAAACGTTAACCGCAAGTTCCATCCTGCCGATACTATTGTTGATGTTTGCTCACATAAAATCGGCGGCGGTAATTTTCAAATTATTGCAGGTCCTTGCTCGGTTGAATCAGAAGAACAAATCTGCACCATTGCCAAGGACGTTAAGAAAAACGGTGCAAATCTCCTCAGAGGCGGTGCTTTTAAACCCCGCACCTCCCCTTACGCTTTCCAGGGTATGAGAAACGAGGGGCTTAAACTCCTTCTTGAAGCCAAAAGAGAAACAGGTATGCCCATTGTTACCGAAATTATGGATTTATCTCACATTGACCTTTTTGCCGACGTTGATATTATTCAGGTTGGTGCCCGTAATATGCAAAACTTTGAACTTCTTAAGGAATTAGGTCATTCAAAGAAGCCCATTCTACTTAAAAGAGGTCTTGCCAACACATTGCAAGAACTCCTTATGAGTGCAGAATACATTATTGCAGGCGGTAACGAGAATATTATTCTTTGCGAAAGAGGTATTCGTACCTTTGAAACCTCCACACGAAACACCTTGGATATTTCCGCTATCCCCGTTTTAAAAGAAAAATCCCACCTCCCCGTTATTGTTGACCCCAGCCATTCGGGCGGTATTGCAAAACTTGTTCGCCCCTTATCCTTGGCGGCTACTGCAGCGGGTGCTGACGGACTTATTATTGAGGTGCATAATGATCCTGCCCACGCATTATGCGACGGACCTCAATCCCTTACCCCCGACGAATTTGCCGAAGTGGTTAAGGCGGTTAATGCAATAAGAGAAGTTATCTAACCCAAAGGTCGTGATTATATGAATATCGGAATTGTCGGACTCGGACTTATCGGCGGTTCCTTTGCCCGTGTTATTAAGCAAAATCCCCATAACAAAGTATATGCCGCAGACGTCAATCGTTCGGCATATCTTGCCGCATGTATGACCGGCTCCTGCGATGATGAGTTAAACGAAACAAACATCGGTTTGTGTGATTATATTTTGGTTTGTGCCTATCCTCAGGCATCGGTGGATTACATTACTGAAAATAAAAACCGATTTAAAAAGGGTGCAATAATCGTTGACTGTTGCGGTATAAAGAGGGATATTTGCCAAAAACTTAATCCCCTAAACGCCCATAACGATTTTTTCTTTATCGGTGGGCATCCTATGGCGGGAACCCAACAGTGGGGATTTTCCCATTCCCGTGCATCCCTTTTTTCGGGGGCGTCTATGATTTTGACCCCCGATAACACCATTGAAATCTCCATCCTCGAACAGGTTAAGGCCTTCTTCCTTGGATGCGGTTTCGGCACGGTGGTGTTCACTACCCCCGAAGAACACGACAAAATTATTGCATTTACATCTCAACTCCCCCATATTATATCCAACGCCTACGTTAAAAGCCCCTCCGCATTACAGCACAAGGGCTTTTCGGCAGGTAGTTACAAGGATATGTCCCGTGTTGCTAAACTTAACGGTAAACTGTGGAGTGAATTATTCCTTAAGAACTCCGATTATCTTATTGATGAACTGGATATTCTTATTG
>JAZQJN010000129.1:0-4071 GCA_045541655.1 Acutalibacteraceae bacterium | reverse complement strand
ATTCAAACACTCAAATAGATGTTGATTTATTGGATGGGTTGGACGAATATATTAAACTTCTCGACAAGCACTCAATTAAAAGCACTCTATTTACCGTTGGTTCTTTGGCTCCCAAAATCACCGACCGTCTTAAAGAGGCCTTAGACAATGGGCATCGTTTATCTCTTCACAACTCCAATCACATTGCTCCTGTTGTCCAACCTATAGATATTTTTAAAAACGAAATTTCAAAAACGAAAGACAACCTTTCAAGTTTGTTTAAGACCGAAATATTGGGATTTAGAGCCCCTTTTTTCAGTATGGATTACGATCATCTTGAGGCGTTAAGAGAACTTGGTTTTAAGTATGATTCAAGTTTTCTCGACTTTCCTATGGCACGTCATACTGTAAAACTTCATTTACCTGACTATGAGGAATGCGTAAAAGGTGTTTTTCACAAAAGTGATTTTTATGAATTTTCTCTTTCAAAGGAAAAGATTTTCGGCCTATCCTACCCAATCAGCGGCGGTGGATATGTTCGTCTTAGTAATTGGAGATTTATAAAGGGAGTTATAAAACATCATCTTCAAAATAATGAATATTATGTTTTTTATCTCCATCCGTTTGAACTTACAAATCAAGAAATCCCCAGCATCAAAAATTTGAAGTTATATGATAAATATTACATCAAATCAGGTATAAAAAAATATGCCAAACATATAGAAGAACTGATTTTAATGCTTAAAAAATTGAATTACAGTTTTATAACCTTTGAGGATCTTTATGAAGAATTATCATTAGATCATTAGTTATACTCAAATAACCAATAGGTCATCTGTTAAGGAACGTTCCTTAAAGGAGAATTCGGTTTTTCGCTAAAGTTCCCCCTATCGCTTTGTTGTCAAACTCTATAAGACACAAAGTATTACTACAGCTTGTCACCTTTGCAGACAAGAGAAACTTAATGCTACAAAAGTACATAGCACTCAAACTAGATGTATTTTTGATTGATCAATAGACCAAAAACCACGGTAACACTGACGTGCACCGTGGTTTTTTTACGCATTAGACAACGATAACACTTTTTCTCCTTAGTGAGTGCTCCGTTTGATGCTCTGTTTTTATTTTTTAAAAATTGGTTGACAAACGATATACTTCGTGTTACGATGTATTGTGCAAAGGGAGGTATTGTATGGATATTCAATTGAAGAGAGGTCTTTTGGACGTTTGCGTTTTGGCTGCAATCAAAAACGAAGATTCTTACGGATATAAGATTATAAAGGATATGAGGCCCTTTGTTGAGCTTTCGGAATCCACTTTATACACCATTCTTAAACGTTTGGAAAATGCAGATATGCTTACCGTTCATACTGTGGAACACGATGGTCGGCTAAGGAAATATTATCACATCACCCAAAAGGGTTTTAGTCGCATTGATGAATTCAAAAATGAATGGCAAGAAATGCTCTCCATATATCAGTTTATAACAAGGGAGGATGAAAAAAATGAACAAACAAGAGTTTCTTGAAAAACTTCGCAAGGGACTTTGCGGTCTTCCCGATGAAGATATCGAGGGAAGTATATCATTTTACGATGAAATGATAGATGACCGAATTGAAGAAGGTCTTACCGAAGAAGAAGCCGTAAAAGAGTTTGGCAATACCGATGAAATCATCAATAAAATTCTTGATGACACTCCCCTATTTAAGATCGTTAAAGAAAAGGTTAAACCCAAAAGAAAAATGGGGACATTTGAGATTATACTTTTGATTTTAGGTGCTCCGATTTGGCTTTCAATACTTATCTCTATTTTTGCTGTTATACTCTCTGTTTACATATCCTTATGGGCTACCATTATATCTTTATGGGCGGTAACTATCGCACTTGGGGCAAGTTCATTTGCTATTCTAATATACGGTATAATTACCATAATAAAAGGAAACATATTACAAGGAATTGCCTTGCTTGGTGCTTGTTGTATTCTTAATGGTATTTCTATTTATTTCGATTATGGATGTAAATGGGCAAGCAAAGGTACTATTATTCTTACAAAGAAACTTGTTTTTTGGACTAAAAAATTATTCATAAAAAGGGAGGGTGCGTAATGACCAAAAAGACAAAAATATCCCTTATTTCGGCTACCTCTCTTATACTTATCGGGTGTATTATTTTTACAGGAGTGATGAGCGTGTTAAAATGGGATTTCAGTAAACTTTCGACAACAAAATATGAAACAAACAGTTACAACATAAGTGATGAATTCAAGAATATTTCCATAGTTTCTGACACGGCTAATATAACATTTGTTACTTCAGACAACGACGCCACCGTAATCCATTGTTTTGAAGATGTGAAGCAAAATCATTTAGTTGAGGTCAAAGAAAACACCCTTAATATTATAATTAAAGACACAAGAAAGTGGTATGAACATATCGGTATTTCTTTTGATACTTCAAAGATTACGGTATCAATTCCTAAGGGTGAATATGGCAATTTATCTATAAAATCAAGCACAGGACATATCAACATTCCCGATGCATTTACTTTTGATAATATGGATATTATTCAAACCACAGGCAACGTAACAAATTCCGCTTCCGTTTCTAATGACATTAACATTAAGACCACCACCGGTGATATAAACTTGAACAAATCATCCGCAAACAACATAAATGTTAAGGTTACTACAGGTAAAATATCCCTTGAGAATATTGATTGCAATGGTAATCTTTCGGTTAATTGCTCCACAGGAAAATCTATTTTATCAAACTTGAAATGCAATAATCTATTATCAAATGGCAGCACCGGAAGCATAACACTTGAAAATGTTATTGCAACGGGAAAATTCTCCATTGAAAGAGATACCGGTAACATTCTTTTTACCAAATGCGATGCCGGGGAGTTATTCATTGAAACCGACACAGGTGACGTTAAGGGCAGTTTATTATCGGATAAAGTGTTCTTTGCAGAAACAGACACAGGCAAGGTTGACCTTCCAAAGACTGTAAAAGGCGGTAGATGTGAGATATCCACCGATACGGGCAATATTATAGTTACCGTTGAATAGATATAAATAACCCACCTCTGATGAGGTGGGTTTTTATTATTGGGATTAAATGAATATACTCTATATACAAATTTTTAAAAAGTATTGTAATTAAATTTAATATATGATAGAATAATTATTGCGACACAACTTAATATTTGGACAAACTATAGGAGAAGTGTTTTTTATTTTGGTAAAAACACATTCTCTATTTTGGCTTTCTCTTGTAGTTTGTCAGAAGTTGTGTCGCAGCAAACGGAGTTATGTGTTTTTCGGTGTGGGTAACTTCGGTTGCTCACACTTTTTTAATTTTGGAGGGAACAACTATGAATAAAGGCGGTCTACCAATTATTGGTATAGGAGTATTTATTCTTCTTGCAGGATATTTATCCGAAGAAAAGGTGATAATGTTTATTGCTGCTTTTGTATTATTAGCAGGATTTGGATTACTTGCAGCAAAATCAAACAGTAAAGATCCAGAAACTGGACAACAATATTTTAAGTGTCCCAACTGCGATAACAACGCTGGTGAAGAAATACCAGAAGAAAAACGAGAAGACGGAAAAACATACAAATGCAAAATTTGTAATTATAAATGGTAAATATGTAATTTTATAACCATTAACCCACACCAAATAAAAACCACCTCTGCTGAGGTGGGTTTTATTTGGTAAAATTATTTATCTTGAAGAAGTTTTGTAAGTTCTTCCATAAAGGTATTTATATCCCTGAACTGGCGGTAAACCGAGGCAAAACGAACGTATGCAACCTCATCTATGTTTTTTAGTTTATCCATAGCCAATTCGCCGATTTGCTTGGATGAAACCTCTCTGTCTAAAGAGTTTTGGATAACAGCTTCGATTTCATCCACCGCATTTTCAATGGTAGAAAGGGAAACGGTACGCTTTTCGCAGGCACGCATTAAACTATTGATAAGTTTATTACGGTCAAATTGTTCGCGTGAATTATCCCTCTTAACAACAATAATGGGGAGATTCTCTATAATCTCATAGGTGGTAAATCTCTTTTGGCATTTAAGACACTCT
>JAZQJN010000128.1:0-7898 GCA_045541655.1 Acutalibacteraceae bacterium | reverse complement strand
CTTTGTTATTCCACATCCCGAAACCATCCCCGAAGGTCTCAGACGTGTGGATGAAATCAGAGATAATTTAAGATCGGGAAATTATGCAATTAACAGAGAACTTGTGGAAACCTTGAGTCTTGCCACCGTTGCTCACATTATTTTGAAGGAGATGGAAAAACGATGAATTTGCCTCCATTCTACGTAGATGAAATCATCAGAACCGCCATTAAAGAGGATATTAACTATATTGACGTAGCCACCGACCTGCTTATTGATGAAAAGCAACACACCAAGGGTGTTATGCTTGCCAAGGCGGAGGGCGTTTTGTGCGGTATCGACGTTGCCCTCAGGGTTTTTGAACTCTTAGGTCCCGGACTTTTTGAATTCAAAAAATTCAAAAATGATGGAGATAGGGTCAAGTGCGGAGAAATCATTGCCGAAATCAAAGGACCCACCACCCTTATGCTTAAAGGTGAGAGAACCGCCCTTAATATGGTGCAACATATGTCGGGCGTCGCCACCGAAACCGCCCATTGTGTATCCCTTATCGAGGGCACCAAGGCAACCGTTGCCGATACAAGAAAAACCCTTCCCGGTATTCGTTCCCTCCAAAAGTATGCGGTTATGCGAGGCGGCGGTAAAAATCATCGCTTTAACCTTTCTGACTGTGCAATGCTTAAGGATAATCATATCGATGCTGCAGGTGGAATTATCCCCGCAGTAACCGCCCTTCGTGAAAAAATCGGGCATACCGTCAAAATCGAGGTTGAGACCCGTAATCTTTACGAAGTAAGTCAGGCAATCGAAGCCAAGGCAGATATTATTATGCTTGATAATATGGACGTTGCCACCATGACCGAGGCGGTCAATATGATAAACGGCAGAGCATTGACCGAAGCATCCGGCGGTATTACCTACGAAACTATCGGTGATATTGCCAAAACCGGTGTTGATATTATCTCTATCGGTGCCCTTACCCACTCGGTTAAGGCATTTGATATCTCCCTTAAAATTAAGGTGGGAGGAGAAAACTAACTTGGTTATTATATCGGTAGATTTGGGAGATGCCCGAACAGGCACCGCTATTTGTGACAGCGGTGAGATACTTGCATCCCCGTTAGGTACGGTTTATGAGCGGAATTTAGACCTTCTTGCCGATAAACTTACCCAAAGCGCAAAGGAACGCAGAGCCGAAATGTTTGTGGTGGGGCTTCCCCTTAATATGGATGGAAGTTGCGGTGAAAGGGGAGAAAAATGCAAGGATTTTGCAAAACTCCTGGGTGAAAAATCGGGACTTCCCGTGGAACTTTCCGATGAACGTCTTACCACAGTCCAAGCCCACAACGCCCTGAACGTTACCAACACAAGGGGTAAAAAACGCCACGGAGTCGTGGATACCGTTGCGGCGGTTATGATTCTTGAAAACTTTATTATGAAGCGAAAAAATCGCTGACAGTATTTTTATTTATGAGAAGAATTGTTGGTTTGGCACGTCGTGCCATAGATAAATACGAAATGATACAACAAGGTGACGTCATCGCGGTGGGGGTATCAGGGGGTAAAGATTCTCTTGCCCTTCTTTGTGCCCTTTGCGAACTTCGTAGGTTTTATCCCGTTCCCTTTACCATAAAGGCAATAGTTCTTGACCCATGCTTCTTTAATGAGGAGGGGGACTATTCGGGAATAGAAAAACTGTGTCGGGGCTACGGCATTGAATGTATCATAAAAAGATGCGAACTTTATTCTTTAATATTTGAGGTGCGGAAGGAAAAATCCCCCTGCAGTATGTGTTCTAAAATGCGTCGTGGAATTTTGCACGACGTTGCCAAGGAAAACGGTTGCAACAAAATCGCTTTGGGACACACAAGGGATGACGCGGTGGAAACCTTTTTAATGAATCTGTTATCCTGCGGAAACATATCCTGCTTTGCACCTAAAACATATCTGTCCCGTAAAGATATAACGGCAATAAGACCGCTTATTTATGCTACCGAGAGGGATACTCAGTCGGTGGCAGAGCGGAAAAATCTGCCCATAGTCAAAAGCAGATGTCCCGTGGATGAAAAAACCAACCGAGAGGATACCAAAAATCTGGTGGTGGATTTATCCCTTAAATACACCTCCCTCCCCGAAAAGATAATAGGGGCTATGGAAAGGGCAGGTATTAACGGCTGGAAGGCGAAATAAAACGGCCTCCCTTGAAAAGGGAGGTGTCAAAATCTGTGATTTTGACGGAGGGATTTCTTGTAGGCAACGTATTTTGGTCGAGGACTATGTAGATGCGACCGCAAATCCCTCAGTCAACTACGTTGACAGCTCCCTTTCCAAGGGAGCCCAATAACTAATCATTTTCAATTATCAATTTTCAATTATATTAAGGTGGTATATTAAATGGCAGACAACAAAAAGATGGTAGAGGATATTACCTCCCGCGACGTGGATTTTGCAAAATGGTACACCGACGTCGTTAAAAAGGCGGAGATGGTGGACTATGCATCAACCAAAGGATGTATGATTATTCGCCCTTACGGATATGCTATTTGGGAGAATATTCAAAAGATACTTGACGGTAAATTTAAGGAATTGGGTCACGAAAACGTAATGATGCCTATGTTTATTCCCGAATCCTTACTCCAAAAAGAAAAGGATCACGTTGAGGGCTTTGCTCCCGAGGTTGCCTGGGTAACCCACGGCGGTGAGGAAAAGTTAGGTGAACGTTTGTGTGTTCGTCCTACCTCCGAAACCCTTTTCTGCGACCATTATAAAGATATTATTCATTCCCACCGCGACCTCCCTAAACTCTATAATCAATGGTGTTCGGTTGTCCGTTGGGAAAAGACCACCCGTCCCTTCCTTCGCACCACCGAGTTTTTGTGGCAAGAGGGTCACACTATGCACGAAACTGCCGAGGAGGCAATGGCAGAAACCGAACAAATGCTTAACGTATATGCCGATTTCTGCGAACAGTATCTTGCTATCCCCGTTGTAAGAGGTAAAAAGACCGATAAAGAAAAATTTGCAGGTGCAGAGGCAACCTACACCATCGAGGCAATGATGCACGACGGTAAGGCACTTCAAAGCGGTACATCCCACTATTTCGGTGACGGATTCTCCCGTGCCTTTGGTATTCAGTATTCCGACAGAGAGAATAAATTGCAATATCCCCATCAAACTTCCTGGGGTATGTCCACCAGAATTATCGGTGCTATTATTATGACCCACGGTGATGATAACGGTCTTGTTCTTCCTCCCGCAGTGGCACCTATTCAGGTTATTATCGTTCCCATCGCTGCTCACAAGGGCGGTGTAAACGAAAAGGCACAGGAAATTGAACAACGCATTAAAAAGGTATGCAGAGTAAAAACCGACGTTTCTAACCAATCTCCCGGCTGGAAGTTTGCCGAATATGAAATGAAGGGTGTTCCCCTTCGCCTTGAAATCGGCCCCCGTGATATCGAAAACAACAGTTGTGTTCTTGTACGCCGTGATAACGGTGAAAAGACGGTTGTATCCCTTGATAATATCGAGGCAGAAATCGAAGCAAAACTCAAAGCGGTACATGATGGAATGTTTGAATCTGCCCTTAAACGCCGTGAACAAATGACCTACGACGTTCACACTATGGATGAAATGATAGACACCGCCGAGAATAAGCCCGGACTTGTTCGTGCTATGTGGTGCGGCGACCCCGAATGTGAAGCCGCCGTTAAAGAAAAGGCAGGTCTTACCTCCAGATGTATGCCCTTCGCCCAGGAAGAAATCGACGGCAAATGCGTTTGCTGCGGTAAACCCGCCAAGACACTTGTTTACTGGGGTAAACAATATTAGGAAACGGTTAATACATTCTAATATAAATCACCTCAAAGCGGATTATTTCGGTGCTTTTCGCCCAATTTAATCTTGCAAGGCACAAAGCATTGCTTCGATTAAATTGAACAAAAATCTTCCAAAATCCTCTCGCTTTGAGAAAGATTTATTTTAGAAGTATCACCCTAAAAGAGAAAGCGTAAAAAGTGAAGAACTAAACACGAATTTTATAAAGTTTGGAAGTTCTATTTATAGAGAAAAAGAGGGTATTAAAATTGTTGCAATCACAAAAGATTATCAGTTGTTTACTTTGCATAGCAGTTATTTTGGGTGCTATGGTTACTTTCACCTGCTTTGCCATTGAGGGTGAAACTTCAAGTGGCGGTGAGGGGGGTGACACCTCCTCTGCGGTAGAAGGCACCTCTTCCGTTGAAAGTACACCTGAGGGTGAAGTAAGTTCCGAAGAAGGCGGAGAAAATTCCGAAGATGTGGAATCGGAAATCATCGAAGAATCCTCCGAGGAAAGCATTGTGGAAGCATCGAGTGAACAATCCACAGGGAACAATTATTACTACGCAGGGGATGTATCCTATCCTCCTTATGATGGCTCCCGCGTGCTTAAAAACCCTAACGTTATAGAGGATGAATCTGATTCTGAAGAGAAAAAGAAAACTGAAGATAAGAATATTAATGACTGGTCTTACGTGGCTCGCAGATGGATATTTTTGCCCATTATTTTCACCTTGCTCAGTTTAGGTGGACTTATCGGCTTTAATGCTTATGTTAAGAAGCAAAATGGGAAAAAAGGCAGGAAAACCACACAAAATAAAGATGCCAATAGCAATAATCGAAATTTTGAGCGACCTAAACATTAGTGATGGTGGAGATTTATCCATATTATAATTGTTATAAAAAGAAAGAAGTAGTTATTATGAAGCAAGGAATATTTAAGGTCGTTTTAATCCTTATGGTTGTGATATCCCTTTTTGGCTGTAAATCCCCTGCGGAAACACCCGGATTTTCTGAAGAAACACCTACCGAGGTGTCATCAGTTCCCGAGATCAAATACGAGGTAAACCCCCTCACGGGAGAGTTGAATATCCTTCCCGATGACGTGGGCAAACGCCCCGTTGCCATAATGGTAAATAATCTTAGTCCAGCCCAAAAAGTACAGGCAGGGCTTGCCGATGCAGATATTATTTTTGAAAGTTTAGCCGAGGGTGGAATAACCCGACTAATGGCGGTTTTCTACGATGTATCAAAGGTGGGGCAAATCGGTACTGTCCGCTCTGCACGATACACCTACGCCCAACTTGCTCTTTCCCTGGATGCTGTTTATGTCCATTGTGGAATGGATGATGTATATACCCGTCCTTATTGTAACAGTGCGGGGGTATCCTTCTTCGATTTAGGTGCAAGGGGATGTTCCTTTAGAGAATCAAACGGACTTGCCTACGAACATACCCTCTATACTACCGGCGAAAAACTTCTTACAGGTTTTGAAAAATATGACTTCCGTACCGAGATTAAGGAGAGCCACAAAGGTACATATTTCTCCTTCAATGCCCCCGAAAACGATACGAAGTATGAAAACAAATGCACAGCCCTTGAAACTCCAATGTCCAGTTCATACAGAAGCAGATTTGTTTTCAACACCGAAACCAACAAGTATGTTAGATATATAAACGGTGCACCCCAAAAAGATATCAAAACAGGCAAAGAAACCACCGTGGATAACGTGCTTATTCTAAAAGACAGTTACAGTCATTTTGCCGATGGATATCACCTCAGGGCATCCCTTACGTCGGGCGAGGGAATGTATTTCTCTCCCGAAGGATATTGCAATATTAAATGGTCAAAGGGTTCTGCCGAAAACAAATTCACCTTAACCGATGAAAACGGAAATCCCTTCTCTCTTAATGCAGGTAAAACCTGGGTGGCTATTGCTCCCGCAGGTCGTGATATCACCATTGAACACGGACCAAACTAAAGTAATTGAAAAATAAATATAGTATTCTTAATCTGCCTCCCTTGGAAAGGGAGGTGTCAGGACTCGTTCCTGACGGAGGGATTTTTCGTAGAATAGATAAATTTAGTCGAGGATATGTAGGTGAACCAACAAATCCCTCAGTCAAAATCAAAGATTTTGCCAGTTCCCTTTTCAAGGGAGCCCGTACAAAAAACAAATTTTCGGAGAATAATATGTCAGTTGAAAAAATATACGAAAACGATTCCTTCCTTTTTGAATGTGAGGTAAAGGTTATCTCCTGTGAAAAGGATGGCGAACAATACAAGGTGCAACTTGACCGCACTCCATTCTTCCCCACGGGAGGCGGACAACCCTGTGATTTGGGAACTATCGGTGATGCAACCGTTTTGGACGTTGCAGAGGCAGGGGAGGATGTTATCCACCTTGTGGATGAACCCCTAAAGGTAGGCAAAACCTATTCTGCGGTTGTAGATAGTGAACGCCGATGGGATTTTATGCAACAACACATCGGTGAACATATTTTATCCTACGCATTTTGGAAACTCTTTGAGTTTAACAACGTGGGATTTCACCTTAACGAAGAATTTGCAACCCTTGATTTAGATGGTATTCCCACCGCCCAGCAAATGCGGGAGGCGGAGGAATTTGCCAATAAAATTGTTACCGATGATGCTCCTATCAAGGTGTATTATTGTACCCGTGAGGAACTGAATCAAAAACCCTTCCGAAAGGCATCCGAAAAGTCGGGAGATAATCCCCGTATCGTAGAGGTTGTGGGTAGCGATATCTGCACCTGTTGCGGGACACCCCTCGCCTCCTCAGGTCAGGTGGGTATGATAAAAATATACAAAACTGAAAAACTTCGTGGTGGACTTCGCATCTATTTTTATTGCGGAAAGAGAACCTATAAAGATGTAACCGCCAAAAGTGATTTAATAAAGGAACTTTGCGATTCCTTTTCCTGCGATATGGGACGTCTTACCGACGGTATTAAATCCCTTAGGGATGAAATATCTACCCTCAAAGCCGATCTTAAGGCAAAGGCGGATTTGCTTATGGGAATGAAGGCGAAGTCGCTTTTAGAAAGCGGAGAAAATCCCGTTGTTACTTGTCAAGATAACACAACCCCCAAAGAGGCAAAAACCCTTCTCAATATGCTTATTGAAAGGGAGGATATCACCGCCGTTGTGGTCTATAATGACGGCAACCGAGTGGGATATCTTGTGGGATGCGGTAAGGCATCAAAGGGGGACCCAAAAAATATATGCGAACTGCTTAACTGTGTTTTAAACGGTAAGGGTGGCGGTAACAAAACCTTTGCCCAAGGGGGAGCAACCCTGTGCTCCGACTGGCAGGAAAGAGTGGATGGAATAAGGGCAAATATAAAGAATTTTGCCTAAAAAATGCAGGATTTATTCTTGCAAAAAATATCAAAATATTGTATAATAATGCTATAAATATAGTGGGCAAAATTGCCCTAAAATTTTAAGGATGTGATAAGATGGCAGGAGATTTGCATTGCCACACCAAGTTATCCGACGGGTCAATGGGAATAGAAGAACTTATCGCACTTGCAAAGGGTGCCGGACTTAAGAGTATCGCTATTACAGACCACGATACTTTAGCCGGAGCTATGAGGGGAAAGGTCATTGGTGAACGAGCCGGACTTAACGTTATCCCCGGAGTTGAGTTTAGTTGTAAAGATTCAAAAACAGGAAGAAAAGCACACCTGCTTTGTTACAACCCTAAATATCCGGACCGACTTCAAGGGCTTTGTAAGGAAATTTCAGATAAGAGAAAAGCAGCGGGTCAAATTATAGCCACCGAAGTAATGAGAAGATATCCCATTCCTGCCGCCCTTATTAAAAAATGGGCAACGGGAAGTACAAATATCTATAAGGTGCATATTATGTCCGCACTTATGGATGCGGGATACACCACTACCATTTACGGTCGCTTGTATGAGCGTCTTTTTGGTGAAAAGGGTATCGCCAAAGGTGAATTGGATTATCCTGATATCAGGGATGTCATTCCTCAGGTTAAAGAGGCGGGAGGAGTAGCGGTACTTGCCCACCCCTATATGTATGATAGTGTTGAACTTATCCCCGAACTTGTAGAG
>JAZQJN010000127.1:0-1556 GCA_045541655.1 Acutalibacteraceae bacterium | reverse complement strand
CAAAAATCGGTCTTCCTGTTCCCCAGGGTTTCACCGTATCTACCGAGGCATGTACTCAGTACTACGATGACGGCAAAAAAATCAATGATGAAATCATGGCACAAATTATGGACGGTATCGACAAGATGGAAGGTATCACCGGTAAAAAATTCGGTGATGTTAAAAATCCCATTCTTGTATCTGTTCGTTCCGGTGCTCGTGCTTCCATGCCCGGTATGATGGACACCATCCTCAACCTCGGTCTTAACGAAGAGGTTGTTGAGGTTATGGCTGAACAATCCAACAATCCCCGTTGGGCTTGGGACTGCTACAGAAGATTTATCCAAATGTATTCCGACGTTGTTATGGAAGTCGGTAAGAAATACTTTGAAGAACTCATCGACAAAATGAAGGAAGAAAAAGGCGTTACTCAAGACGTTGACCTTAACGCTGATGATCTTAAGACCCTTGCCGGTCAATTCAAGGCCGAATACAAAGCCAAAATCGGTAAGGACTTCCCCACCGATCCCAAAGAACAACTTATGGGTGCTGTTGAAGCAGTTTTCCGTTCTTGGGACAACCCCCGTGCAAACGTTTATCGTCGTGACAACGATATTCCCTATTCCTGGGGTACCGCTGTTAACGTTCAAATGATGGCTTTCGGTAACATGGGCGATGATTGCGGTACCGGCGTTGCCTTTACCCGTGATCCCGCTACCGGTGAAAAACACCTTATGGGTGAGTTCCTCACCAACGCTCAAGGTGAAGACGTTGTTGCCGGTGTTCGTACTCCCATGCCTATTGCTGAAATGGCAGACAAATTCCCCGAAGCTTTTGAACAATTCAAACAAGTATGCCTCACCCTTGAAGACCACTATCGCGATATGCAAGATATGGAATTCACCGTTGAACACGGCAAACTTTATATGCTCCAAACCCGTAACGGTAAGAGAACCGCTAAAGCTGCTCTTAAGACCGCTTGTGATCTCGTTGCTGAAAATATGATCGATAAAAAACAAGCTGTTGCTATGATCGATCCCCGTAACCTTGATACCCTTCTCCATCCCCAATTCGATGCAAAAGCCCTTAAAGCTACCGCTCCTATTGGTAAGGGTCTTGGTGCTTCCCCCGGTGCTGCCTGCGGTAAAGCTGTATTTACCGCTGACGATGCTGCTGAATGGAATGCACGTGGTGAAAAGGTTATCCTCGTTCGTCTTGAAACCTCTCCCGAAGATATCACCGGTATGAAGGCATCCCAAGGCATCCTCACCGTTCGCGGTGGTATGACCTCCCACGCAGCTGTTGTTGCCCGTGGTATGGGTACCTGCTGTGTATCCGGTTGCGGCGATATCATTATGGATGAAGCTAACAAAAAATTCACCCTTGGCGGTAAAGTATTCAACGAAGGCGACTTCATTTCTATTGACGGTTCTACCGGTAATATCTATGACGGTATTATCCCCACCGTTGATGCAGAAATTGCTGGCGAATTCGAAACCATTATGAAATGGGCTGACGAATTTAGAACCCTTAAAGTTCGTACTAATGCCGACACCCCCGCTGATGCTAAGAGAGCT
>JAZQJN010000126.1:0-6076 GCA_045541655.1 Acutalibacteraceae bacterium | reverse complement strand
CCGCTTGGCCTCCGACTTCCCCCTGACCCTTAGAAGAACCGAGCAAGAGATTAAAAAGAGCCGTCGACACAAACTTTTCACCAAAAAGGGAGTTGTGAAATTTCTTGTGTGGTTTATTGTCCTTGCGGTAATCGGCGGGGTTTCTTTTTATCCTGCCTATACATACCTGTATAAACCCTATTACGCTAAAAATTTATATAACAGTTTGAAATATTATTATGGCGACGGGGCAGAGGGTAACGTGCCATCCAATATCCCTGAAAAGTTTGGAAAACTTTATGAAATGAATTCCGATATCGGTGGATGGATTACTGTAGAGAATTATGGTTTCCCTGTTGTTATAAGCAAAAACAAAGAGGCAGGATATTATCGTAACAACCTTTTCAATCTCAAATCAAACCCCGTAGGCACCCCCTATTTTGATGATTGCTACAATACCGATAAATATAATCACAACACTATTATCCATCTTAAACCTTTCTTTGGTGAGGGATTGAGTCCCTACCGCACCGATATAAATTTCTACAAGAAAAATCCCCTTATTGCCCTTGATACTCTGGAAAAAGACAAGGTTTATAAAATCTTTGCCATTGTTGCTGTTCCTGAGGGCTTTGCCAACGATTATGTAGAAAATAATTTTGATACCGATGCAGAATATAATGAATATTTAAGTAAAATATACGAGAACTCTATCCTGACTACCTCGGTGGGTGTTAGTACATCCCGTTCTATTTTGACTGTTATTGCCGAGAGCGGCGGTGAATACAGCACTATTATCTTTGCCCGTGAATTAGGAGAAAATGAATCCCCCATGGTAGATGTATCAGGGGCATATCTTACCTCGGCAGGAACGGTGGTTAGCCCCACCGACGTAACCGAAACCGACGTATCTGCTACTGATGTTGTGGATGACGAGGTTGAGAATGATGAAAACACATCATCAAATTTGGAGGAATAAATCTTGAAAATAGCCGTTGTTACAGGTGCATCTTCGGGAATGGGCAGAGAGTTTTGCCGTATTATGGACAATGAATTTGATGCACTTTGGATAATTGCCCGTAGAGAAAACCGCCTTGTCGAACTTGAAACTCAACTTAAAACACCCTGCAAAATTTTTCCTCTGGATTTAAGCGATAATGCATCTTTTAAGGTGCTTGAAGATGCCTTGAATGAGGAAAAGCCGGATGTTGGTTGCCTTGTTAACTGTGCGGGATTCGGTGTGTTTGGCCGTTATGATGAAATATCCAATGAAACCCAACAGGATATGATAGACATAAACGTTAAGGCACTTGTATCAATGTGTAATATATGCTTGCCCTTTATGAAAGAGGGAGGCAGAATTATAAATCTCTGCTCAAGTTCTTCATTTTTTCCCCTTGCAGAGTTTAATGTGTATGCATCAACAAAGGCGTTTGTAAGTTCTTACAGCAGGGCATTAAGTGTGGAACTTAAAGACCGCAAAATTGCCGTTACCTCGGTATCACCGGGGTGGGTCGAAACGGAATTCTTTACACATGCCGAAAAGTCAGAAGCAAAACACGCTCCTAAATTCTACAAACCGATGTACTCGGCAAAACGAGTAGTCGAAAAGGCATATAAAGACTCCAAAAAAGGCAAAAGGGAGTCGGTTTGCGGACTTTTTGTTAAAACCCACAAGGTTTTAGGGAAATTTTTGCCCTATAGTATTGCTAATTTTATGTGGAAAACCGAACTTAAATAACGAGAGGTATATTTATTATGAATTATATTGTTGCAGTAGATAAAAATTGGGGAATAGGCAAAAATAACGACCTTCTTTTTTCTCTTTCGGGAGATATGAAATTTTTTAAAGAAACCACAATGGGTTCTACCGTTATAATGGGGGACAGAACTCTTCTTTCCCTTCCAAAATCTCAACCCCTAAAGGGTAGAGATAACGTGGTTATGACCTTGGATGAAAACTTTAACCCCGAGGGAGTTACCCTTTGCCATTCCATTGAAGATTTAGGTAAACACCTTAAAGAAAAGAAGCCCGAAAAGGTATTTGTAATGGGCGGTGCGACCATTTATAACCTCCTTTACGATTACTGCGAATACGCTTACATTACCAAGGTGGATGCAGTAGGTGATGCGGATGTTTTTATTAAAAATCTCGACACCCTTGACCACTGGGAATTGATAGACCAAAGTGAAGTTATGGAAGAAAAGGGATTTAAATATACCTTCTGCAAATATAAAAACAACCAAGTTAAAGAGATGTAGAAACTTCTTTAAGAAGGGAAGAATAAGATGAACAAAAATAATATGAACACCTCCGAAACCATTGAGGATGTTGTGGAGAATACAGATATACTGAAGGAAAATGTATCTAACGATACCTCTGATTCCTTTGCAGACGGTGCAACTCAAGATTTTGACCTTTTTGAAATAAGGGAAAAAATACGAGGCAACACTACCCAAAATGCACCTGATAATAATAAGTCAAAAAAATCCAAGGATAAGGATAAAAACAAAGGCAAAAACATAGTTAAAACAATTATTTGGATGACATCTATTGTAGTTATTGCCCTTTCTATTGCTTTTAGTGTTATAGTCCTCGTTGCCGATGTTATTGGTATTGGAAAAGAGGTTACCTCAGAACTTTTCTACGGAGAAAAGGGAAACACCACCATTCTTATTACGGTGGAAGAGGGGCAGAGTGTTGATGAAATTGCCACCTTGCTTAAAGAGAATAATCTTGTGCTTCACGAAAACATCTTTAAGGCATATATAAAACTCACAGGTCAGGGTAACGATATGAATTATGGTGTTCATAGTTTCACCTTGAATATGGGTTATGATGCTATTCTTGATTCCCTTGCAGAACCTGCTTTGGCAGAGGATTTAGAGGTCACCATCAAATCTCCTATGACGGTAGAGGAAATTGCCGACTATTTAGAAAAGAAAAACGTTTGCAAAAAGAAAGAGTTTTTAGATGAAATTAAAAACGGTACCTTTGATTCAGAACTCTGGAACAACATTCCTAAAGATGCTAACCTTTATATGGTGGCAGAGGGATATTTATATCCCGATACCTACCGCTTTTATGAGAATGATTCTCCCCATAGAGTTATTCAAAAGATGCTTGATAATTTAGAATCAAAGTTTACCCCCGAAATGAGGGAGGATGCTAAAAAAATGGGATTCACCACCCATGAGGTAATGTCCCTTGCATCTATGGTAGAGACCGAGGGATGCGGATATTATAACGAAATGCCGGGGGTATCTGCAGTATTCCATAATCGTTTAACAAAATGGCCCGAAGGTCAAAGATATCTGCAATCCGACCCCAGTATGGGATATGCAGGGGGAGAGCGTTACAACACCTACAAAACCGAGGGTATCCCTGTAGGGCCTATCAGTAACGTTACCGAAAGTGCAATAAAAGCCACAATTTATCCCGATAAAAATAATGATGCCTTCTATTTTGTTACCGATAAATACGGTAAGTTTTATTATAACAAAACCCTTGCCGCCCACGAAAACACCATTGATGATTTACAGGCGAGAGGTATTTGGTACTCAAAATACTAAACGAAAGAGTGAATGTAAGTGCATAATCTTATTTGTGCCGGAAATTTAACAATAGAAACCGAAAACGGAAAAATTGCAAATGTAATTGACGGTTATCATCCCGAAACCGAAGGTGATTTTGATAATATCTATAAATACGAAAATTGCATTTTAACCCAAGGATTTGTGGATGTCCACGTGCATTTAAGAGAGCCGGGATTCCCAAAAAAAGAGACCATCGCAACGGGTACTGCCGCCGCCGCAAGGGGTGGATATACCGCAGTATTCTCTATGCCTAACCTTAATCCCGTTCCCGATTGTCGTGAACATTTAAGGGTGCAAACCGAGATTATCAAAGAGGATGCGGTTATAAAGGTATATCCTTACGGTGCCATTACCCAGGGAGAACAGGGCAAAATCCTTGCCGATATGGAGGATATGAGCCGACAGGTTATTGCCTATTCCGATGATGGTAAGGGCATCCAAAGCCGAAATATGATGAAGGATGCCATGCTTGAAGCCAAGCGTCTTAACAAGATTATCTGTGCCCACACCGAGGATGAAGGGTATCTTGACGGCGGATACATAAATAAATGCAAATATGCCGAAGTGAATAAACATAAAACCATCCCCAATGCTTGTGAATGGAGTCACGTTATGAGGGATGTGGAGTTGGTAAGAGAAACGGGATGCAGGTATCACGTTTGTCACGTTTCCACAGGTTTCAGTGCCGAAATACTCCGTCGTGCCAAGGCGGAGGGACTTCCCGTCAGCGGTGAGACCGCCCCCCATTATCTTGTGCTTTGTGATGAAGATTTAAGGGAGGATGGCCGTTTTAAAATGAATCCCCCCCTTCGTTCAAGGGAGGATATGGAGGCACTCTTAAAATCCATAAAGGATGGTACTATAGAGGTAATAGCCACCGACCACGCACCTCACACCGCCGAAGAAAAATCAAGAGGATTAAAGGATAGTCCCTTTGGAATTGTAGGGCTTGAAACCGCTTTTGCAATTCTTTTCACCCACCTTGTGCTTAAAGGACATCTATCTTTGCCCGAACTTCTTAAACTTATGAGTGCAAATCCCCGTAGGATTTTTGGTTTAGAACAGGGAATAAAAGTTGGTAACTGTGCCGATATTACACTGCTTGATTTAGATGATGAATACGAAATAAATCCTGAAAATTTTGCATCCAAAGGCAGAGCCACCCCCTTTGCAGGTTGGAAGGTCAGGGGTAGTATTGCCGCCACCTTTGTAGATGGTAATGCAGTTTACCAAAAATAGATAAATAATAATTTGTTGGAGAAAAAGTTATGAAAAACTACTGTGCAGAAATAACCGAAAACGTAAAAATTGCAAAAGACGTATATCGAATGACCTTGAATTGTAGCAGCGAGGGCGTTTTCCCCGGACAATTTATAAATATTAAGGTGGAATCCCTTTACCTTCGCAGACCTATTTCGGTTTGCGATTTTGGTGATGATTTTATCACCGTAATTTATAAGGTGGTGGGTAAAGGTACCGATATTATGTCAACCTTAAAAGCGGGCGATAAGGTTGATGTGCTGTCCCAATTAGGCCACGGATTTGATTTGGTAAAGGCATGTAATAAGCCCCTTCTTATCGGTGGCGGTGTTGGTACACCTCCAATGTTCGCCTTGGCAAAAGCCCTTATTGCAAAGGGTAAAGACGTTACGGTCTGTCTTGGATTTAATACCGCCGATGAGGTGTTCTTAAAGGAAGAGTTTGAAGCACTCGGATGCGTAACTTTTGTTGCCACCCTTGACGGTAGCGGAGACCATAAGGGCTTTGTTACCGATATGATAAAGGAAAAGGGCATCGAGTTTGACTATTACTATTCCTGCGGTCCTGCAGTAATGCTCAAAGCAATACAAAACACCCTTGGCTTTAACGGTCAAATCAGTATGGAAGAGCGTATGGCTTGCGGTTTCGGTGCCTGTGTTGGATGCACTATCCACACAAAATCGGGAGCAAAGCAGGTATGTAAAGACGGCCCCGTATTTGACAGTAGTGAGATTGAATTATAATAAAATCAAGTATATAAAAAACACCCTCCGTAGAGGGTGTTTTTTGTTTTGGGGGATATAACCGAAACTTGTCAAGATTAGTGGACAGATAAAAGAGTGAAAAAAATGGTTTGGAATGGCAAAATTGATAAACTGATTAAATCATCGATAAATCGATGTATTTTTTATTGCAATATTTAATTTAAAGTGATACAATGAAAATTACGGAACTTACATTATAATATTTTCTAGTTCAAAAAGCTTATTAATTTGTAGGGGAGATTTGAATGACTATGAAAATAAGGAAAAAAATATCCATAATTTTTATGCTTGTGCTGTGTTTTGCTTTAATTTTTAGCAATTTTTCTGTGGTTCAAGCGGTAGCAGCTGCAAAAATCACAGTAAATAGTAAGTCAGCAAATGCAGGTGAAAGCGTAACTCTTACAGTTAGTGGCTCTTACCAATACGAAATTGCACACGCAACATTCACCGTTACATACGACCCCTCTGTTTTATCC